>DASZPK010000341.1:0-4119 GCA_035550335.1 Chthoniobacteraceae bacterium
GGCGACGGAAACGTCCCCGGGTTCGAAAACCCTCCCGAGTTGAAATTGAATCCGCCCCCGCCGCCGCCCCCGCCTCCCAGGCTGGCGAGCCAGGCGCAAAACCCGATCGTGATCCACTTCCCGAAATCGAACGGCCTGAACAACACCTGTTTGACACGTTCAATCGCCAGCCCCACCGGCTCCGTCACACTCACATGCTCGGGATGAAGATCCATGCATGCGGTCTACCCATTTAACGCCCCGAAATCAAGCCCCTCCCCATTCCGCCATTGTAAAACAAATGTTGCCAGCGGCAAGCGAATGTCCCGCATCTCTTGTTAACACCGTGCCTTCAGGCGGTGCCCCGCCCAACTCGCCGCAAGCGCCAGCCGTTTTCAACGGCTTGCCGCAGCCCGAATCTCCTCCTCGATCAGTTGGCAATCTTCATGTATTCCCCGTGCCGGTAGTATTTCGGCTGTGAATCCAGCCGCAGATGCAGCCACGACACGCCCATCCCCGCCGTGCTCAGCCACACCGGCTTATCCGAAACCCGGTGCATCATCTTCTCGCCCGCGCATCGCCAGAACGCATCGATCTGCGCTGCCGGAGCATGCCGGATGAAACGCGCCAGGTGTGTGTAATTTGCATGCTCCGAAATCGGCGCCGGCACCACCAGCATCGCATCCCCTCCGAGATTCGGAAAAATCAGCACCGTCTCCGTGCTCCTCCCAAAATGCTCCGCAAACGGCCCCGGGTCAGCCGTCAATCGCTCCAAGCCCCCGCTTTCCACCAGCACAAATTCGAATGGCTGCCCCAGCGTCGCTTTCGTTACCGCAGGCGTCTCCCAAAAGAACGCCGTGAATGGCGAAATGGTAATCACCGCATTGAAAAACCCGCGAAAGTAATCGTCATCCCTCAACAATTCGAGCACCCGCCCATGCGAAAGACACGAGCCATCATCCTGCATCAATCGTGTGCGCGAAATGCCGGGGCCAATATCCTCCGTGCGTGAAGTGGCCTTCCACATGAAAACCCTGCTTCGTCACTCCAGTTTTGCCGCCAGCTTCCCAAACTCCGGCGCCAGATCGTCCCGCATCTTCTGCTGCTCCGCCAGTTCCCGCTGGAAAAAATCGTAGGTCAGCTGCGGCTTCAGCGCCGTCACATCCGCCTGCGCCGCCGCTTTCAAGCTCTGCATCAGGAACCGGAGTGTCTGCTTCTGCTCCGGGGTCGATGGTGTCCCCACCGAAGTCTCCTGCTGGAATTGCCGCAAATTATTCTTCATCGTCGTGCTTGTGGGCGCTGGAAGCTGCGTCCCGAGTTCAAGCGCGCGCAACACCTCCGTGAGGTCTGTCGTGAAGGCCTTCACCTCCTTCATAGCCGCCGCCTGTGCCGAAAAGCTCCGCCAGTCCACACTCTGCCACTGCAAGCCGTCCGTTCTCACCGCGAAATGGCGCTCGAATGGGTGCTGGGTATATTTCGTCCCAGTCTTCTCGTCGTGGTCCACAATCACAAAGTGCGCCATTCCGATCACGTTCCCCGTTTTCAAATCGAACACAGGACCTCCTTCGTCGTCCGCTCCGAATGGCGCGTTGACCTCCAGTTGGTCCGGCTCCACCTTCAGCACCTGCCCGATCAGCGGGCTCAACGTCGCTTCCCCGTCCTTGTTCCCCAGCACCATCACATCGTCCCCCGGTGCCACATTTTTATCCTCATCCTGCATCAACGTCGCGACCTGAGCGGAGGGTTTTGGCATGGTAAACTCCATCAAATCCCGCCCAATCGCCACGGAAATGCTCCCCGTAGTGACCGCCGCATGATTGAGCGATTGGAAAGTCACCCCCGGATAATCCACAATGAAACTCGCTTTCGTCAAAAGCACATTCCCGCTGCCCGACGCCGCCACAAATCCCCGGCATGCTCCTTCCTTCCCCTGCACCACGACATAGGCCCCTTGCTGCGAAGCCACCAGCGCCGCCGCTTTTTGTACCGATTCCGGCGACGCATCTTTTGGCGGGACCGGCATCTGCACCATGCGCGTCGGGCGCCCCAGCGAGTCCCTTCCATCCATGCCCGCTGGGTCCAACGGCAACGGAAACGCATCCATCCGGGTGGGTGTAGTCATCGTCAGCGTCCCGCCCGCGATTGCCCACTTCCCCGAATCATTCGGCATCCCCAGCGTTGTAAATGTTCCGTCGGGATTGAAAACTCGCACCCGTGCAAACTTGTTTTCAATCACCGGCCCCGGCCTCCGCGCAGGCGCTGCCGTCGGTGTTGGCGTGTTTGTGCGTATGAGCGCCGGTCGTGGCGTAGGCTGCTGGTTCGTCTCCGGCACTCGCAACGTCATCTCGGAGTTCGAAGCTGCTGTCTGCGGAAGAAACGACTGCTCCCAAGGCGCCGAGCAAAGCAGATTCACCGTCGCCGTATCGTCTGCCCGGGCCCCTCCCGCAAAGCCAAGCACCGCGCAGACCGCCGCCATTGAAACCACGCGCAATTTTTTCATAAGGAAAAAGGTTAGGGAAGGAAACACCGGTTATTTTGCAAAATCGCCTTCCGCTGGTCAAACACCATCGGCTTAGAGGCGCGCACATTGCCGCGAGAACCGCAGTCCATCGTCGATATATTTTATTGCAAGCCCTTTCCAATGCTGGGATATTCCCGCAGTTGATCGCCCATCCCCCCGGCAACTCCCCCAAATCACAGTTCATTTGTTTAGCAGAACAAACGCATTTTACCGATGACGACACAAGCCGTTGAGTCCGCGCCCACAGCCCCGCTCGAGGACAGCGTGGAAACGATCGAATATTTTAAAAATGCGCATGCGCTCATGCGCAAGGCCCTCGGCAAAATCATCGTCGGCCAGGAAGAGGTGATCGACCAGCTCTTGATCTCCATTTTCACCCGAAGCCATGCCCTGCTCGTCGGCGTCCCCGGCCTCGCCAAGACGCTCATGATTTCCACGCTCGCTCAGGCGATGCGGCTGAGTTTCAAGCGCATCCAATTCACCCCCGACCTCATGCCGAGCGATATCACCGGCACCGAGGTGATCTACCAGGATCCCGCAACCAACGAGCGCCTCTTCAAATTCCTCCAGGGCCCCATTTTCGCGAATATCATCCTCGCCGACGAAATCAACCGCACCCCGCCCAAGACCCAGGCCGCGCTGCTCGAGGCGATGCAAGAGCGCCGCGTGACCGTCGGCGGCGTGAACCACGTCCTGCCCGACCCGTTCTTCGTGCTCGCCACGCAAAACCCCGTCGAGCAGGAAGGCACTTATCCGCTCCCCGAGGCGCAGCTCGACCGCTTCATGTTCATGATCTACGTCGACTACCCGACCCCGCAGGAGGAAATGATGGTCGTCAAGCGTGCCACCGGCCAGCCGCCCGAGCCGATCCAGCCCGTCATGGGCGTCGAGCACATTCTGTTTTTGCAGGACACCGTCCGCAAAATGCCCGTGGCCGACCACGTCATCGATTACGCGCAAAAAATCGTCGGCGCCACCCGCGGCAAAACTCCGCAAGGCCTCGATTTCTGCAAGAAATGGCTGAGCTGGGGCGCGGGCCCGCGCGCCACGCTGAACCTCGTCATGGCCGCCAAAACCCACGCCATTTTGCAAGGCCAGGTCTATGTCGGCTGCAATAACATCGCCGCCGTCGCGCTTCCGATCATGCGCCACCGCATCATCCCGAATTTCGCCGCACAGAGCGAAGGTGTCACGGCGGATGATATTACGCGGAAAATTCTCGAGACGGTCCCGCAAAGCCAGGGCGAATGAAGAAATGACGGATCATTTCGTTTCCGCTCATGTCTTCCGATAACGCACCAAACTTTCTCGACCCGGTCACGCTCCAGCGCACGGAAATGCTCGGCCTCCAGGCGCGGCAGATCGTCGAGGGCTACATGGCCGGCGAGCACCAGTCGCCCTATCGCGGCTTCGCCATCGAGTTCACGCAGCACCGCGAATACGTCCCGGGCGACGACACGCGCCACCTCGATTGGAAGGTCCTCGGCCGCAGCGACCGCTATTACATCAAGCAATACGAGCAGGAGACGAATTTCGTCGCCCACCTGCTGCTCGATGCGTCCGAAAGCATGCAGTACGGCTCACTCAAAGGGGAGAGTGGCGCGGCGATCCGGAAGATC
>DASZPK010000342.1:0-5643 GCA_035550335.1 Chthoniobacteraceae bacterium
GGTCATTGTAGACGGAAGCGTTGTTCGGATCGAGCTCGATGGCGTGGTTGAAATCCGCAATTGCACCGTCGAAATCGTGCTTCTCATCCTTCGCGACGCCGCGATCAAGGTAGGCGTCGGCGTACTTGGGGTCGATTTCCAGCGCTTTATCGTAATCCGCAAAAGCCCCTTCCTTGTCGCCGGCGATTTTTTTCGCGTTGGCGCGGTTGCGGAAAGCGAGGGCGTATTTGGGGTTGAGCGCGATGGCTCGCGTGAAATCGGAGATCGCGGCGTTCACGTCGCCCTTCTCCCGTTCGGCATTGCCGCGGTTGTTGTAGGCGGCTGCGTATTTTGGGTCGAGTTCGATCACGTGGCCATAATCGCTGATCGCCCCTGCGAAATCACCCTTGTCGTCCCTCGCATCGCCGCGGTTGTTAAACACATCGGGGTCCTTCGGGTCCAGCTCGATGGCGCGGTTGAAATCCGCGATCGCTCCGTCGAGGTCCTGCTTGTGGTATTTGACGAGGCCGCGGTAATAAAACGCCGGCGCGTTTTTCGGGTCGATCTTGATGGCTGCTTCCTCGTCGGCCGCGGCGCCGTCGAAATCGTCCTTGCAATATTTTGCTATGCCGCGCTCGCTGTAGGCTTCGGCCTGGCGCGGATTGGCCTGGATCACGCTCGTGAAATCGGCGATCGCCCCGTCGAAATCGCCCTGCTCCAGACGGGTCTTGCCGCGCTTCGCGGGATCGTCATCCTGGGCGCGGAGCGGCGGGGAAATCAAAAAAAACAAACCGGCAAGCAGGATGAAAAGGCTTCTCATAAAGCGGCGGAAAAAAATCGGGCCGGCGGGATTCGAACCCGCGACCTCTTGAACCCCATTCAAGCGCACTACCAAGCTGTGCTACGGCCCGAAAACCGGAATTCTTCAATTCCGCGGAGAAGCACAATTACGGGGGTTTTGCGGCGGGGTCAAGTGTCGTGACGGGATTTTTCCGACTGAAACGCCGGGCTGCCGGGGCTTGCCGCGACCCGCGGCGGTGTGCAACATGAGAAACGTATGCACACCGGGGAATGAAGCCACACAACGGAAACACCAGCGCATGGCGTTCCTTCAAGGAATTGCGGGCGAAATATGCGGCCTCGGAAGCATCGCGGCAGCAGGCGCCCGGCCCCAGCCGCGGCGCGCTGGCCTGTGTGGCCGTCTTGCTGCTGCTCACGCCGTTTGCCGCCCTGCGCTCATCGCACCTCTGCAATCTCTACGATGCCGACTCGCTGCTCCCTTCACTCATCAGCCTGCAAAAACTCACGCTGTTTTACTGGGGCCAGAACCGGTACGGGAACCTCATCCCCTTCCTCGCCTCATGGATTGACAACATCAATTTGAATTTCCAAGTCCAGGCATACCTGCGCGCGCTGGGGGGCGCCTCCGTGCCGCTGTTCATATTTTGTTTTACAGGATTGCGAAGGAATTTCGTGGCGGCCTACGCGATCGCCCTCGCGCTCGCGCTCCTGCCCTACAGCGACATGGGAAATTACGCTGTCTGGGTCGAGGCGGAGCCTTACGGCCTTGGAGTGCTGCTGCTGCTCGGCGCGCTGCTGCTCCAGCGGAAAAATACTTTCAAGCTGAATGCCACCAGTTTCCTCCGCGCCGCGATCACCCTGCTCGTGGTCTGCGTCGCCTTGTACGTAAACGGCGCGCTGATCCTTTTTGCTCTGCCGCTCTGGGTGGGCTATGCGATTTTCCTCCCGCGCGCCGGCAATTGGTGGTTCCTCGCATTTCTGCTCGCGGGATATGGGTGTTCGAGCGCGCTCTCCAGTCATTACGGGCAGGTATATTTTGGCGCGTTCAATTATACGCACCTCGAATTTCATTTCGCAAACCTCGCGCATTTTTGGGATTCGTTCACCTCGCGCGCCTCGGCGGGAATCTTTTCCGCCTGCCTGGTGGTCATGCTCGCCGGCCTTGGGATTGTGCAGTTCGCCCATCTTCGCACCCGCGCGGCGGATGCGCCCACGCTCGATCCCCTCGTGCTCAAATCGCTGCTCATCCTCCTCGCCGCCGCGCTCTACATCGGCGTGGCCGCGAACATGAAATGGGTCAGCTTGAATGATTTTGCGTTCCGCTATTTCTGGTTTCCGTTCGTGATGGTCTCGCCCGTATGCGCGATCGCGCTCACCGAGGGCATCGTGGCGCTCGCATCGCTTCTCCGCAGCGCGCCGAAATCCCTGCCCGCGATGGCCGCGCCGCTCATCGCGCTCGCGCTGGCGGTCGCGGCGGTATGTTTCAAGCTCGCGCCGTTTGAAAAACCGCCGTCGTTCGTCGAGCAATCGCGCCGCGCGGATGCGCTCGCGCTCGCGGGAATGGCGCGCCAGTATGGGGCCTCGTTCGTGGGCGGGAATTACTATCTCGTCTGGCCCACCGTCTTTGAAACAATCCGCGCCGGGCAGAATGCAAACGACCCGCACGCGCTCGACATCCATGGCCTTGCGCCCAAGGGCGAGCACCTGCGAGACGAAATCGCAGCCGAACTCCGCGGCGCGGACCGCGTGGTGGTGCTGGCCGCGGACACCACGACCGGCGGTTGCTGCAACCAGATGTTCGTCAACAACGCCGTGGACTGGCCCCCGCACGCCACGGTTCTCACCAAGGGCTCTCTCCCCAGCGGCAAGCCTTTCAGCGTGATCGTGTGCGAGCGAAATCCCGCGCCCCAAGCCGATGCCACGCCCCTCCCGCCGCAAGCCGCGATACTTTTCCACATGCTGAACCCCGTGCCGCAGGTCGCGGAGTGGAAGGACGGGAAGATCAATGTCCCTGCCGGCAGCCCAGGCCGCCGCGCCATCAAAGGGCCGGTGGTGAATGTTCCGGCGGGCCGCTACCGCATCGGCGCGAGGATCGAGACCGCCGCCACCGACCGCGCCGCCCCGCTGTTTCAATTCACGCTCATCGACGGCTTCGGCAGGCGCACTTATTCGTGGAAGAACATCCGGCTCGGCGACCTCGATCAGCGCGCCGACGGTCTCTGGGTCTCAACCGAATTAACGGTTCCAGAATCCAGCCCGACACAGGGCTTGGAAATCGGCATCTGGACCTTCGGTGCGGTCCCGTTTTCCATCACCGGCATGGAACTGCTCAAGCAATGAGCGCCTGTTTCATCGCACGCACACGCGAAGCGGCTTGGAAAACCGCGGCATCGCTGCTTTAGTTTGGGCGTGGCGGGTTCAAACATACGTGGAACGGACGGTCGGCCATGGGTCGCCAACATCGAGGCTGCGCTCGCGCTCGGCCTGCTACTCGCTGCGTTGTTGTGCACCCCATTGTCGAAAACAACCTTTTACGGAGTCCCGGCGTTCCTTAAGTTCTGGCCTGAAATGAAATTGCCGCTCCTGCTGGGCGCCGGCGCGCTCATGCTCGCGGTTGCGCTGGGCTTGCTCGCGCGCCGAACATGGTTCGGGCGGTTGGTGATGTGGAGTTGTATTATAGTGTTTATACTTATCGCATCTCTTGCGGCACAAATCCCGGTCCTCGACATTCCCGCCTCCTCGCGCGAATCCATGGCCCGCGGCGACAGACAGCGGATGGACGACAAGTCCCTGCAAGACCTGCGGGCTTCCATTGAGCTTGCGATGTGGAACTACCGGTTTACGGGGGAATTCGCATCGGAAATCGCTGGAAATAGAAGCGGGGGTTACGACATGGAAACCGGCAGTTTCACGGCCTATGGAATGCCATCATGGATTGCAATCCACTCCCCGATGCAAGACGCGGCGTGGCAGGCGCAATCGCACGTCGATTTGATCGTGGAATCCAACCCAGGCGCTCTTACCGCGCACATCAATCCGTTCGCGCGATTGCCTGAAATCCCGTGGCAGCAGGAAGCAACAATGCCACCCCCGCTTCCCGTTGTATTGAATGTCGGTGTTCCCATTGTCCGATTGGGATGGCCACGCAGCGAGCCTCCTCCCGTGGCTCTGACCGGTGCATCGTGCATCCCATTGGCTTGGAACGAATGTAGCGATAACCCGACGGATTTCGTCGTGAAGCTGCTCCAGTCGCATCCTGCCGGGGACAAAAAAACTTCCGCGATCAAAATCGCGCCGAACGCGTCGCTCAATGACATTTTGCGCGAAACTAGCCTCCCGCACGCGGCCAAGGGAAAGTTGGCCATTCTCACCTTTCAAGACCCGGACTATACTTTTCCCGGCTTTGGCGGCATACCCCGCTTCCTGTCCGCAACAAAGTATTGGTTGGTCCGGACGCTCGATGGCCGTGTCGGTATCCTGCAAACAATTGATAGGCGGGAATCCGATCGAGAGTCATTCAGCATCCGCTGGCAAATGATTGAAAAAGGAAGCGCGGACACCGCTTCCGAACGAAAATGAAAATCGATCATCCAGCGCTCGTCGATCTCCTCAAACGCGCCTACTCCGCCGAGATGGCCGCCGCGTTCGCCTACATCGGCCACGCCAATTCGCTGAAGACGGCGCGGGAAAAAGCCGGCGTCAAACAAATCGAAATCGACGAATGGAACCATCGCCGCAACGTGCTGGCGATCATGCAAAAATACGGCATCCCGATTTCGCGCTACTACGAAATCCGCTTTTGGATCATCGGAAAAATCATCTCGGCGGCTTGCCATGTCATCGGCTGGTTCATGCCCTACTTTTTCGCGGGCCGGCTGGAGAGCGGCAACGTGTGCGAATATTTCGTGATGATGCGCTACTTCGAATCGCTCGGAATCCACGACCATGACGAAATCCTTTACGAAATGGGCATCAAGGAAAAGGAGCACGAGATCTATTTCCTCGAGCAAATCAAGGACGCCCCGTGGCTTCCGTTCTTCGAGGGAATTTTCTCGTGGGGCAAAGGCTCATCGAAAAACGACGTGGACCTGGAGAGCAAGCATCCCGTGGGCGAAGGCGCGAAATACTGCAAGAATTACAAGGCAGGACACGCCGACGAACCGGCGAATTGAATGCGTGAGTGCCGCCGCATCACGGCGTCTTGACCGCGCGGTCCAACTTGGTCGTGGAATTTTCGGCCACCGCGCCGTTGCCCGGACCCTTCTTTGCGGAGAGCCGCACCAGGTCGCTCAGGATGTTCAACGTCTCCACGCGCATCTCATCCGGCTTAGCCGCAGCCGAAGCGGAATCGCCGGTGGCGGACGCCGCGGCCTGGTTGGAAACCTTTGCCATCACGGGCGTGCCCGCCTTCCCCGGCAGATCGTGCACGGTGATCGGCGCGACCAACTCATCCTCCTCCTTGCGAAGTTTGCGTTCCGCTTCGCGCTCCTTCGCGCGGGCGTCGTCGTCCTTTATCTCGGCGCGACGCGCGGTCTCGTTCAAGGAGAGGAGGTTGGACTTGTCTTTTTTCGTCTCGCGCTCGATGTCTTCCTCGAGGTAGCTGAATTCCTTGTCGGTCGCGACGCGGGCTGTGGAGAGGTCCTTGAGTTGCGCGAGCGGCAACGAATGGTCGGCTAATTTTTCCAATACGCGCACCGGCTTGATCTCATCGTACGGGAGCGGGCCGTCCATGAGCGATTCGCCGTCCTCCGGCAAATCCTCGGGCGACGGAAGCTTGATGTCCGACGTAAGGCCGCGGAGCTGCGTCGATTGGCCGTTCACGCGGTAGAATTTTGCGATGGTCAATTGCACCGCGCCAAGGTC
>DASZPK010000343.1:0-6379 GCA_035550335.1 Chthoniobacteraceae bacterium
CGGGGGTTCCAGCTTATGTGATTTACCCGGCCGGCGAGCCGGGGCATCCGATAGTACTTTCCGAGCAATTGACGCCGCAGATCGTCCTCGACGGACTGAAAAAAGCGAAGGAAACCGCTTCCGTGAATTAAAATCTCCAACCGCAAAACCACTCCAACAACCGACCGCACGCCATGAAAACCAAACTCAGCATCCTCGCACTACTCATCGCCTCCTGCGCCGCATGGGCCGCCGTGGACATCAACAAGAAGGCCCCGGATTTTTCGCTCACCGACACGAAGGGCAAGACCGTGACGCTCTCGCAATTCAAGGGGAAATTCGTCGTGCTCGAATGGACAAACCCCGATTGCCCGATCGTCCACAAGCATTATGACTCCGGCAACATGCAGAAGCTGCAAAAGGAATACACCGGCAAGGGCGTGATCTGGCTCGCCATCGATTCGTCGGCCGCAGGCAACCAGGGCAATTACCCCCCCGCGCAGCTCGAGCAGATCATGAAGACACGCGGCGCTTCCCCCACGGACATCCTTACGGATTACTCCGGCACGGTCGGCCACGAATACGGCGCAAAAAACACGCCGCAGATGTTCATCATCAATCCCGCGGGCGATTTGATTTACGACGGCGCGATCGACAGCATCGAATCCGCCGACCAGAGCGACATCCCGAAGGCGACGAACTACGTCCGCGCCGCGCTCGACGAAGCGCTGGCCGGCAAGCCGGTGACGACGCCCTCCACGCGGCCTTACGGGTGCGCGGTGCATTACTAAAAGTGAGGAGTGGAAAGTGAATGGCCTTGGGATCGCGGGCTCTTATCTCGTGGCGCCATTCACTTTCCACTTTCACTTCTCACTTTTAGCGATTGAGGCTTATCGCGAGGAGTACCGTGCCCACTACAGCGATTATACCGCCCGCAATTGAGCGCGCTGACGGTCGGTCACCATCGATCCAGTAAGCCAGCGGGATCGTGAATACCGGCGTGGTCGAGACTACCGGTTGCACAATCGCGCCGGGGAGTTGCGAGACCGCTCTTTGAAAAAACGCTACGCCGAGCGTGGGGCCGGCCACGGCGTTCATCACGACGAATAGCCAGCCGATGTTTTTGCGCTGGTGTGCTTCCGCGGTGGCGGGTGGCACGGGTGCGTTTGCGGCGGAACGGGATTGGAAGCCTTTCATCACGAGCGTGAAGATGATGGTCGTGGCGATGCCGCCGATCATGCGCTGGTAGGCGGCGGTCGCGCCGTCGATGGGCGTGTGAAAGGAATCGGCGACGAGGTTCGCCTTGCGGCTGATGATCGTGCTCCCCGCCTGCGCGAGGCTCGCACCGAATGCAAAAATCGTCCCGGCGCGGAATGTCGAGGCCTTGATGTTGAAATGCCGTACGGGCGTGAGCGCGATGTAAACGCCCGCAAGAATCACGCAAATGCAAGCGACCTCCCGCAGGTGCAGGGCGTTCCCGAGCCAGAACATTTCCAGCATCGCCGCGAGCGGCACGGCGAGGCAATGGATGATGATCATCGTGAGCCGCGGCCCGATGCGCGGCAGCGCCTGGAAAAGGCAGATGTCGCCGAAGCCGTACCCGATGATGCCGCTCACCAAAAACCACCCGAGCGCCCCGCCGCGCAGGCCCTGCCCGCAAAGATGCGCCCACAAGCCGAGGAGCAGCAGCGCGAGCGTCATCCGCCCGAGGTTCGCCTTCACCGCGCCGAGCAGCCGCGCGGAGCGCGTGGCAAAGACCGACGAGAGCGCGTAGAAGATGGTGGCAAGGAAGGCGGCTAACATTCGGGAGTTCTGCAAGAAAACGGTGTTTTCGGAAAAAAGAAAGCCGATTTGGAAATGCGGGGCGCAAGAATATCCTGTCACGATGCCGCTGCGCGGGATAAAAGAAGGGATGCGTATGCGGTGGAAGAAAATCCTCGCCCTGCTCCCCGGCATTTTCTGTGCGGCGGCGATGCAGCAAATCCTCGCGGGCGACGACAAGCCGGCCGCCGCATTCCCGCTCAAGGCGAGCGAAAACAACCGTTATCTCGTGGACCAGAAGGGCGCGCCGTTTCTCATCACGGGCGATGCCCCGCAGGCGCTCACGGTGAATCTCTCCGAGGCGGAGGCCGAAAGTTATTTCGCCAACCGCCAGTCGCACGGGTTCAACAGCCTCTGGGTCAATCTCGTCTGCAACGATTACACCGCAGGCCGCGCCAACGGGAAAACGTTTGATGGCATCGCCCCGTTCAACGGCTTCCTTCCGGGGCATGAGGGCGACCCGAAGTTTTACGATGTTAAAAAGCCGAACGAGGCTTTCTTCGCACGGTGCGACGCGATGCTCAAGGCGGCGGCGAAGCACGGGATGCTGGTGTTCCTCGACCCGATGGAGACCGGCGGCTGGATGAACGGCGTGATGCTCAATAACGGGCCCGACGCCTGCCGCGCCTACGGCCAGTTCGTCGGCGACCGCTACAAGGATTTCCCGAACATCCTCTGGTTCCACGGGAACGATTTTCCCGACTGGCACAACACGAAGCAGGACGCCGCCGCCACGGCCATCGCGCGCGGCATCATGGACAAGGACAAAAAACACATCCACACCGTCGAGCTCAACGGCACGAGCAGCTCGACGGACGACCCGCAGTGGGAGGCCCTCGTCGGGTTGGACGGTGTTTATACATACAATCCCACCTACGCGCAGGTCTTGAAGAGCTACAACCGCAAGCCGCGCCCGGTGTTCATGCTGGAGGCCAATTACGAATTCGAGTCGCTCGCCGGCCCCGTGACCACCGCGCCGATCCTCCGCAAGCAGGAATACTGGACGCTCCTCAGCGGCGCGTGCGGCCAGCTTTACGGGAACCATCACACGTGGACTTTCGATCACGACTGGCAGAAGTTCCTCGACACACCCGGCGCGCGGGACATCGCGATCCTGCGCGATTTTTTTGAAAAACACGCGTGGCAAAACCTCGTCCCCGACCAGGACCACGGCGTCGTGACGGCGGGCTACGGTAAATTCTCCGACGACGGCCACGTGGCCGACAACGATTACCTCGCCGCCGCGCGCACCGCCGACGGCGCGCTCGCGATCGCCTACACGCCTGTCGCGCGCAAATTCACCGTCGATATGTCGAAACTCCGCGGCACCGCAACCGCGCACTGGTTCGACCCGACGAACGGCGCGTATGCCACGGCCCACGACGCGCCGCAACCCAATTCCGGTCCGTGCGATTTCACGACACCCGGCAAAAACAGCGCGGGTGATTCCGACTGGGTGCTCGTTCTTGAAGCCGCGGAGCAGAAAAAATGACGCCTTCGAACCTGCCGGCGGATCATTCGGAGCGAATGGCGAGAGCGCGGCTGTCGCTCGAGGGGCTGGCCATCGGCGACGCGCTGGGTGAAATGCTCGCTTATAATTGCGCCAATGCGCGGCGCATGGCGGAACTGGGTTTTCATGCGGGCCCATGGTGGCACACGGACGACACCGAAATGGCGCTCGGCATTTACGAGGTGCTGGAGCGCCTCGGGCTGATCGATCCCGGCGAACTGGCTGTCCGGTTCGCGGAGCGGTTCCGGCGGGACCCCGACCGCGGCTATGGCATGATGGCGCGGCGGATTCTCCAGCAAATTCTAGCGGGCGAAAATTGGAGAGCGGCTTCGCAAGGGGCATTCGAAGGGCAAGGCTCAATGGGCAACGGTGGAGCGATGCGCGTGGCGCCGCTCGGCGCTTATCTCGCGGACGAGCCGGATTCAATCATCCGGGCCGAGGCCACGCTCTCTGCAATTGTTACACACGCACACCGGGAAGGGCAGGCCGGCGCGATCGCCGTGGCCGCGGCGTCCGCAACGGCATGGCGGCTCAGGGGGCAACCCAAGGAGACTGCTTCACGCTCGCTGTTGAAAGCCGCCCTTGATCTGACGCCGGATGGGGAAACCCGCGAAGGAATCCGCAAAGCGATGGAACTGCCATTCACAAAATCCTCGCGTGACGCCGCGCACGTATTGGGTAACGGAATGCTCGTGACCGCCCAGGACACCGTGCCATTCGCGATTTGGTGCGCTGCGAAAAATATCGACGACTACCGGGAGGCCATCATCGAGACGGTTCTGGGCGATGGCGATTGCGATACGAATTGCGCGATGGTGGGCGGGATCGTGGCATTATTCGCCGGGCGCGATTCGATTCCGCCGGATTGGCGGGAAGCGCGCGAGCGGTTCGATTTTGAAAAGCGGTGAACCTGCCGCTCACTTCATTTTGCCACGCGCCTCGCGGATGAGTTCCGCATAGGTTTCCGATGGCCGGTCACCAAGCTGGTCCTCGACGAGGCGGTCGGTGTTTTTCGCATAATCGATCGAATACAGCCCGAAGCGCGGGGTGTAGGTCCCCCACTCGTAGTTGTCAAACAATGACCAGTGGAGATAGCCGAGGAGCGGGATGCCTTCGTTGGCGATTTTCACGATCTCGTGGACGTGCAGCCGCAGGAACTGGCTGCGCGTGATGCGGTCGCGCCGGTGCGAATGGCTGTTGTCGGCGCGGCGGCGGATGGCCATGCCGTTCTCGGCGATGAGCACGGGCCTGTCGAAATCCTGCGCGTAGTATTTGCAGAAAAAATGCAGCCCGCGCGGCAGCACGCGCCAGTCCCACCATTTGCTGGTGATGGTGCTCAATATCCAGGAGCGGAGCGATTTGTTTTTGAATTCGTGGTCCCACAGGACCGGGAGGCGGAAGGCGTGCGCGGCGAAGGGATCGTAGTAGTCGAGCCCGATGTAATCGAACAGGCGCGCGCGGGGCGAGGCGTAGATGGCGTCGAGCAGCGGGGCGAATTTCCCGGTATCGAAGGTGCGGCAGCCGAGCCAGCCGCTGAAACGCTTGATAAGCGAGCCGAAGTAATACGGGATGTCCTTGTGCAGCGGGATGCGCGCCGCGCGGAACGCGGCGTCGAATTCGGCGATTTTGCCGTGGATGTATTCCTTCACGCGGTTGCGGGGGATTTTCCGCTCGGCGACGCAGAGCAGGTCCAGCAACAGTTTGTCGGACCAGTAGAGGTCGCTGCAATAATTGTTGAAGGTCACAAGCGGCGCGGGCCAGTGCTGCGCGGCGTAGAGGTCGTGCAGCGCGTTGTAGGCGGCGATGTGGGCGGTGAGCAGTCCGTTGTACGCGCGGGTCATGACGCGCAGGCCCAAGCCGCCCTTCCCAGGGAACTGGTTGCCGAGGTAGGTGTTTAACACGAGCATGTTCGGCTCGTTGACGGTGATGAAATATTTCAGCGGCTGCATCCCGTGCGCAGCCGCCAGCTTGTTATTCACATGTAACACGGCATGCCGTGCGTATTCGGCAAAAAGAGCGGCCGTCTCCAGTTTCAGCCACGGGTCGCTGCCGAGCCACGCGGGATGCACGAAATGGTGGAGCGTGACCACGGGCTCCATGCCGGCGCGGCGGCACGCGGCGAACATTCCGGCGTAATGGTCGAGCGCGGCGGCATCGAACGCGGGAGGAGCGCCCGCTTCGTCGCGAAGCGCGGGCTGGACGCGGCTCCATTCGATGCCCATGCGGAATGCATTGAGGCCGAGCCCGCGGCAACGCTCGAAATCCCCGCCGTGGCGGCTCCAGAATTCCGCGGCGGGGCCGGTCACCATCACATCCTTGTTTTTTTCGGCGGCGGCCCAATTCGTCTGCGGCTGGCCAGGGCCGTTGTATCCGCCCTCGGATTGATAGGGCGACGTGGCCACGCCCCAGAGAAACGGCTGTGGGGGTGCGGCGGGCGGCGGCATCACTGGATCTCGCCGGAAGCCGCCTGCGCGATGGCCTCGCGCGCCTCGATATCGAGGTGCAGCGGCGGGAGGTTGTCCTCAATGAGCGTCCGCGCGATAGTGCGGGCGGCGTCGGGGTGCCCGAGCTTTTGCGCGCTGCGTCGCATGGCGGCGAGCCGCGCGGGGTCATCGAGGAGGTTGTCGATTTTGTAAGGAAGGGTGGTCATCTCGTTGCACTTGATCGCGGCGCCATCTTCGAGCAAATGGTCGCTGTTGCGCTCCTCCTGGCCGGGGATCGGCGCGATGATGACCATCGGCAGCCCGCACGCGAGCGCCTCGGAGGTGGTGAGTCCGCCGGGTTTGCCGACGAAGAGATCGGAAATTTTCATGAGTTCGTGCATGCGGTCGCTGTAGCCGAGGATTTTGAAACGGGGATTGCCCGCGCCCACGATTTTGTTGACGCGCTGCTGCATCTCCTCGTTCTTCCCGCAAATCACAATCGTTTGCGTCTCGTGTTTCAGTTGCATCAACCGGCTGACGGCGATCTCGGTGGGGCTCACGCCAAGCGCGCCGGCGGAGAGGAGGAGCGTGGTTTTGTCGGGATCGAGGCCATAGCTCGCGGCGACCGTGCGGCGGTCGATGGGCT
>DASZPK010000344.1:0-3521 GCA_035550335.1 Chthoniobacteraceae bacterium
ATACTGCGTAATCGGCGGCGCCCTCGCATCCGGCCCTAATCCGCATATCGCGGTCGCGATGGCTTTGAGGACAACGTCCTCGGGGTGTTCAATGCGCGGGTCCTCCACCGAATCCACGCTTGTGAAAAACAACAGCCTTCATGTTGCCAGTAGAGGGCCCGCCGAAAGACGGGCCCTCCCGCTCCCTCTGCGGAATTTTATTCCCCGGACCCGGCAGCCTGCGGATTGACGAGCGATTCCGCGATCGAGGTCAATTTTTTGTCGGCGGCGCCTTCCTCATCGAGCGTTTCCTGCAACAGCTCCGCCGCGTCCTCCTCGCCGAGATGGGAGGCGAGCGTGCGCGCGGTGCCATAGCCCGCGATCTCATAGTGCTCGACGCGCTGGGCGGCCGCGATCAGGCCGGCGTCGATCACTTGGGACTCGCCTTTCGCTTTCACGAAGTGCTCGCCTTCCTCGATCAGCCTCTTCATGGCTTCGCACGTTTCCCCGGTCGGCTTTTCGTCGAGCTCTTCGAAGATTTTCTCGAGGCGGGTGACGTGCCCCTCGGTTTCCTCGAGATGGCTCTCGAAGGCTTCCTTCAACTCCGGCGTGCCGGCCGCCTTGGCCATTTTCGGAAGGGCCTTGGTGAGCTGCTTCTCAGCGCTGTAGAGGTCCCGCAATTCCGCGATGTAAAGATCGCGCAGTGATTCAAGTTTCATGGTTGTCATAGGATGTTTGGATTTTTTTACTTCGACGTTGTTTCGATCACGGCTTCAGCGGCGGTTGTGCGAGCAGGAAATTTTTCCGCATCTCATGGTTTCCCTTATGCCTCCGTAATCCGAAGCGCGACGGGATTGCCTAAAACCGGAGGCACCCCGCCTTCCGTAATAGTCGTACCATGTCACCGCAGATTGGTTGGCGCGAAATTTTATTAAGGCTGGCCCTTACGTTGGTAGCGGGCGCTCTCATCGGTTTCAATCGCGAGGAGCGGGGCCACTCCGCCGGCCTGCGCACCACGATGCTCGTCTGCATGGCCGCATCGCTGAGCATGATTCAGGTGAATCTGCTCCTTGGTATGTCGGGCAAGACTTACTACTCGTTTGCCGTGATGGACCTAATGCGCCTGCCACTTGGAATCCTGTCGGGGATGGGATTCATCGGAGCGGGGGCAATTTTAAGAAAAGACACGCTCGTCACCGGAGTGACGACAGCGGCCACGCTCTGGTTTTCGACCATGATGGGGCTTTGTTTCGGAGGAGGGCAGATCGGCTTGGGGCTTGCGGCACTGATCATCGGGCTTGGCATTCTTCAGGGCCTCAAGGCCTTTGAAAGATGCCTGCACAAACCCCAGGAAGGCACGCTCACGCTGGAGATGGAGGGAAAGGATTTTTCGCGGGACGAAATCAAGGCGCGCATCATCGCGGGCCACGGCGAGGTCAGGCATTGGGTGGATTGCACATTTGATAAAGAGGGCAGGCAAAAACAAACCTGCCTCGTCACTCTCGATCGACGAACGGATTTGATCGGACCGCCGCCGTTTCTCGAAGCCCTGGCACAACTCCCAAGTGTTGCCCGCATTGAGTGGAAAATCACGGGCCCGGGCTCATCGTAATTGTTGACCGGCGAATATTAATTTCCGTCGGCTTTGAGGACGTTCTCCTTCCACGCGGCGATCTGCGATCGGTCGATTTTGACGCGCGGATCGTTCAGTCGGGCATCGAGATAGCCGAAGCGGTCCACGTCCGGAAGATATTGCACAGCGGAAATTAGCGTCCCTCTGCAAACGCGGGAACCGGCCCCGCTCGAATCCGCCCTGCCCCGCAGTTGATCGGCGAGCAAATCCACAACCCAGCGCGGGATGGGTCCCTCACCGGGATAAACAAAATAAAACAACGTGATATGGCAGAGAAGCAGTTCCCAATCGGGCCCAAACAGGGCGATCAGGCGCTTCCAATCCATCTCGCGGCCCTGCCTGCGGATGATGTGGACGATGTCCGCGGTGTCGCAACGCTGCCGCTCCATGACGTACGCTTTCATCCAGAGCGTCTCCTCGGCCGGGCAGAAAAAGATTTGCTGGTCGAAAAGGTTCCCCGGGGAGCTGTGCTCAAACCAGGAATCGGCCACCTCGCACAAGCCGTTTGCCCCGCGGGAAATGACGTCGATGCAATCCTCAGCCAGGCGGATTTTCGCCAGCCAGTGCGAAAAGACCCATTCCGCATCGAATCCCGCGCGCCTGCAGGCGTCGATGACACGGTCCGCATCCTGAGGGCGGACGAACAGGTCAAGGTCCTTCGTATCCCGGTGGATGTCGGCGTAATGCCGTACCGCGAATGCGCCCCCGACAAGGAACCGAATGCCTTCGCTTCTCAATAACCGCACTACTGCGCCGTAAAATGTTTCGTTCACAATTTTAATTCCAGCGAGCTCCAAAAAATGATCGCCTTTCACCTGCGCGGCGGATGCGCTCATTTTGAAGGCGGCTGCCGTATTCAATGATGGATGACCGAAAAGAAGCCATTTCGAATCGCGGCCACGGCGGACCTGCATTGCTCCAAGGCGTCGCACGGAAAATTCCGGGAATTATTCAAGAGCGCTTCCGACGCCGCCGACGTTCTCCTTCTTTGTGGCGATTTAACGGATTACGGTCTGCCCGAGGAAGCCCGCATTCTTGCCGAGGAGATCGAAGCCGCCGCGACGATCCCGATCCTGGCGGTATTGGGCAATCACGATTTCGAATCGGGTCGGGTCGCCGAAATCCGGGAGATCATCGAGAAGACCGGGGTGAAAATCCTGGATGGGGAATCCGCGGAAATTGGCGGCGTCGGATTTGGCGGCGTCTGCGGATTCGGCGGCGGCTTTGGGCCGCACATGTTGAACGCGTGGGGGGAGCCGTTGATCAAGAGTTTTGTGCAGGAAGCCGTTGACCATGCGTTGCGCCTGGAACAGGCGCTCGCGGGTCTTAAAAGCGAACGCCGCGTCGTACTGCTTCATTACTCCCCGATTCGCGAGACCGTGGTGGGGGAGGATCCGGAGATATTCCCGTTCCTGGGATCGAGCCGGCTCGAAAATCCGCTCGATAACTATGCGGCGACGGTCGTGTTTCACGGCCACGCCCACAATGGGGCGCGCGAGGGCCGCACGGCAAGGAATGTCCCGGTTTACAATGTTTCACTTCCCGTCCTGCGGCGGACAATGGGGGATGCGAACTGGTTCCAGCTTTTTCAGATGGATGCGTGACCGCAAACAACAACAAAGTATGAATACAACTCCTTACTGGGCGGACACCTCCCGCATCAAATCATTCCCGGCGCTCAGCCGGAACGTGAGCGTGGATGTCGCGGTTATCGGCGGCGGCATTACCGGCATCACGACTGCCTACCTGCTGAAAAAAGCGGGCGCCGCCGTCGCCCTGATCGAGCGCGAGCACATGGTGGCGCTCGACACTGGCCATACCACCGCCCACATCACTTACGTGACTGATCTTTGCATTTCCGAGCTGGTGAAAAATTTCGGGCGCGACCATGCGCGGGCCGTGTGGGAAG
>DASZPK010000345.1:0-2442 GCA_035550335.1 Chthoniobacteraceae bacterium
ATCGCGTTACCAGGCTGGAGCCTGGTAACGAGGATAAATAGGGGATGTCGCCCGCAGTGGTAGGTGGCGAAAGCATTTGGCGAATTGTCAGACCAGCTGCTGACGGTCAATTGGAGGACGGCCGACACGGCCGCCTCTACAACGCGCAGCTTATGCGGATGCGCACGTGTTATACGCTTGTTTACGGGCGGTAACGGTAGCCGGCGCCGCGCACGGTTTCGATGAGTTCCGGGGTCGCCGGGTCGCGCTCGATGCGTTTGCGGAGTTTGGCGATGTGCTGGTCGAGGGTGCGGGATTCGGGGAAGTAATCGATGCCCCAGCAGCGGTCGAGAAGGGCGTCGCGGTCGACGACTTCGCCGGCGCGCTCGTGGAGGAGTTTCAGGATTTCGATTTCGCGCGGGGAGAGGTCGATTTCAGTACGGTCGCGCACGGCGCGGAGTTCGCGCGGGTAAATGACGAGGGCGCCCATGGCGAAGCTTGGGCGGGCGCTCCCGCCCAGGCGGGACGAGCGGCGGAGGGCGGCTTTGATGCGGGCGAGGAATTCGTGTTTGCCGAAGGGCTTGCGGATGAAGTCGTCGGCGCCGAGTTGCAGGCCGACGACCACGTCGATCTCCTCGTTTTTCGCGGAGAGGAACAGCAGCGGCACGTGGGGGTCGGCGGCGCGGACTGCGCGGCAGACTTCGTAGCCGCTCACGCGGGGCATCATGATGTCGAGGCAGAGGAGGTCGGGGCGGTGTTTTTCCCAAAGGTCGAGGGCCCGGCGGCCATCGGGGGCGGGGAGGATGTCGAAGCCCTCGGGCTTGAGGCAGGCGGCGAGGGAGTCGAGCGTGATCGGGTCGTCGTCGGCGATGAGGATTTTCATGCGGCGGAGACGATGGAGATGCCGGGCGCCGGCGGGGCGGGCAGGCGCAGCTCGAAGCTCGCGCCATGAATACCATGGGCGCTGGGAACGAGGCGCAGCGAGCCGCCGGCGGCGGTCGCGAGGTCGCGCGCGATGGAGAGGCCGAGGCCGGTGCCGCTCGCCCCTTCATTGATGCGGCTGTCGAGGCGCTCGAACGGCTGGAAGATGCGCTCCGCCTCGCGCGGGGCGATGCCGGGGCCTTCGTCGGTGACGGTGACGATGAGCACTCCACTCTCGAGGCGCGACGCGATTTCCACAATGCCGCCGGGGACGTATTTTTCGACGTTGGATAGCAGGTTCGAGAGGATTTGCGCAAAGGCGTCGGCGTCGATGAGCCGGGTGTCCGCGACGTCGCCCGAGCGGCGCACTTCGAGGGCGCGGCGGGCGAAGCTGGGAGCGAATTGCTCGACGACCGCCCGGATGACATCCGCGGGAACGCACGCATGCGCCTCGGTTTTCAACGAGCCGCGCTGTTTTCTCGAAAAGGTAAGCGCGTTTTCGATGAGCCTGCCGAGACGGTGGGCTTCCTCGCGCACCAGGGCGAAACGGCGGGCGGGTTCGCTTGCGGATTCGTCGAGCGATTCCGCGGCGAGGTCGAGGTTGAGCAGGATGTTGGTGAGCGGCGTGCGCAGCTCGTGTGACACACGGTTAACAAACGAAACACGCCGGGCGGCCAGGGCGAGCGTCCTGCGCTGCTGCGTGAAACCGAGGAGGCCAACCAGGGCGACCAGCACGGCAAACGCGCCGGCCGCCATTTGCGTGCGTGTGTCGTAATGCACGCGTATCCCGACGCGATCCCACAAACCGAATTGCCATGTGCCAAGCCGCGAGCGGATCGGCAGCACCAACCCGGGCATCTTCGAATCCCCTTTTGAGCCCCGGTTGGCCGTGACGATTTCGCCATCGGGCCCGAGTAGTTCGACCCTGTCGCCAGCGGCTTCCAGCGGGGCGAAAGCGCCCATGTGCGCTGCCTCGAACTGCCCGCCGTACGCCCACTGCACGAACCAAGGATCGAGAGCGTCGCGCAGTTG
This sequence comes from Chthoniobacteraceae bacterium, assembly GCA_035550335.1. GTDB lineage: Bacteria > Verrucomicrobiota > Verrucomicrobiia > Chthoniobacterales > Chthoniobacteraceae > DASZPK01. Next base: position 1,933 of record DASZPK010000345.1, read on the forward strand.
CGCGCGATCGACAAGCATGACGACCGCCTCCCCGCCCGCGTCGTTTCTCTGCCAGAAAAGCAGCGGCTTGCCCGGTTCATCCATCCATCCCCATTGCGGGCCATTGGGTTGAAAGATTTCATCGGCTTGCAAGAGCACCTGCGCATGCGGCATTCCCCCGGTGTCGAGGACAAACGTGGGCTGCGGCATGCGCCCGCCCTGGTTGGGATCGATGACGACATGGGCGTCCGGCACCGCCTTCGGGTTGGGATGGATGAGCGACCACTGGACCACGCCGACAATATCATCGCACTCCCGCCATACGCGTTCGGTGGATGGGTAGGACTGCATCGTGTCGAGGGCGAGCTGGCGCAGGTGGTTTTCGTAAACCTGCTCGAGCCTGCCGAGTTCCCGCTCCATCGCGCCGGCGACGAGATTCACCGGGCCGCGGTCCGCCGTAACGCGCACGGTTTCCTCGCGCCGGGCAAAATGCGCCCCCGCGAGGAGGATCGCGACTGCCGCAGCGAGCAG
>DASZPK010000346.1:0-10125 GCA_035550335.1 Chthoniobacteraceae bacterium
AATTGCAGCACCATGATGAGCGGGCCCGGGGTGGTTTCTGCGAGGCCGAGGCCGTCCATCATTTGCGGCGCGCCGAGCCAGCCGAACTGCGTCACGGCTTGTTGTGAAACGTACGGCAGCACGGCATAGGCGCCGCCAAATGTGACCACCGCCGCCTTGCTGAAGAAAAAGCCTTCCTGCGTGACGGTATGGTTCCACCCGAGCATCCACGCGGCGAGCAGCAATGGCGTCCACCAGATCGCGAGACACGCCGCCGTGACTCGCACGGCGCGCCACGCGGTGGGCTGACAGGCCCCATGGGGCCCATCAGTCTCATGGGAGGGCGTATGAGTGATGACGTGGAATTTGGCGTGCCAGATTTGGCCGCCGAGGTAACCGATGATTCCCGCCGTCGCGACGACCGCGGGGAACGGGACATGAAAGAAAAACAGGCTCACGAAAGCCAGCGCCGCGATGCCGGCCATCACTTCGTTTTTGAGCGCGCGTTTTCCGATGCGGATGACCGCCGCGGCGACGATGGCGATGACCGCGGGTTTCAGCCCGTAAAAAATCGCCGCGATCCACGCCACATGCCCGTAAGCCGCGTAGACATAACTCAGCCCCCACAAAATGAACGCCGACGGGAGCACGAAGAGCACGCCCGCAACGATGCCGCCCCATGTGCGATGGAGGAGCCAGCCCGCGTAAATGGCAAGCTGTGTCGCCTCGGGCCCGGGAAGGAGCATGCAAAAATTCAGCGCGTGGAGAAAATGGGATTCGCCGATCCATTTTTTGCGGTCGACCAATTCCGTGTGCATGATCGCGATCTGCCCGCCCGGCCCGCCGAAGCTGATGAACCCGAGCTTCAGCCAGAAACGAAGCGCTTCGCCGAATGATGGCGGCGACGTGTTTTTGGCGGAGGCATTGCCCGGGTTTTCCATGCGAATTGGAATAACAGGTCTGGCAAAATTTTGCCGCGAATAATTTCGAGGACTTGCGCGCACTGGACTCCCGGCGCGCAGCCGTTTATAACAGCGCGCATGGCACAGTCCCCTCTCCCCCAGCCTGGTTCGCAATTCCCCACGCAGCCGCAGAAAAAGCGTTCGGGCGGAGGGTGCAAGTGGCTCGTCATCGGCCTGCTTTTGGCGGTGGTGCTTTTTGGCGGGTTCGTTGTCGGGATTGGGAGCCTCGTTTTCGGAATGCTCAAATCGTCCGATGCGTATAAAAATGCCGTCGCCCGCGCGAACGCCGACCCGCGCGTGATCAGCGCGCTCGGAACGCCGGTGAAGGAAGGCTTCTTCGTCATGGGCAATATCAACCTCAACAACGATTCCGGGAACGCCGACCTCACCATCCCGATCTCGGGCCCGAATGGGAAAGGGACGCTCTACGTCATCGCGATCAAATCGGCAGGCGTGTGGACCTTCTCGAAGCTTGACGTGAAAATCCCCGCCACCGGGCAGGACATCGACCTGAATGCGAGCGGGGACATAAAATCCGCCGGGCCAAATCCTTGATGCGGGTTTTCACACACAGCGAGCCGGGAGGAAAAATCGAGAACGAGGATTACCTTATCGCAAATCCGCATCCGGGTTTTCCGTTAGGATATGTGTGCCTGCTTGCCGATGGCCAAGGCGGCCAGAGCAACGGTGCGCTCGCCGCGCGCACTGCTTGCGAGACCGCCTGGCAGCTCTCTTCACAAAGGTCGTTCGAGGGACTACTGGAAGCCAATGCCTGGCAGATGATTCTTGCCGATACAGATGTCGCCGTGGCGGCGACGGGTGGTTATACAACGTTAATTGGATTTGCGATTCGTGAAAATTACCTCTGCGGTGCTTCGTGCGGCGACGCGAAGCTTTTCTTAAGCGATGGCGCAGGGGGCATTGTGGAACCTACAAGCAAACAAAGAAAAAATCCGCCTGTGGGCAGCGGCGAGGCGGCTTTCGAGGGATTTTATGCAAGGCTGCAGACCCGCAACCGCCTCCTGGCGGTTTCGGATGGCGTGTGGAAATATTGCGGGCACGAGGCGTTGCGCGAGGCATTTCAACTGGGCGATTTTTCGAACGCAGCGGGTTTTCTGCGCGATGCCGTTTCCAAAACCGGCGCGGCTCTCCCGGATGATTTTTCGTTGGTAGCAGTGGATATCATCTGAAGACCGCAACTGCGGGAATACGCGGGGCGTTTTTGGTGCTATGGTGGCCGCAACTTCAATTATGAACCAGCCGGCTGAAACTCCCGCCCATCTTTTTTCCGAACTCGAAATCCGCGACATCACTTTCCGCAACCGCATTGGCGTTTCGCCGATGTGCCAGTATTCGTGCGTGGACGGCGTTGCGACCGACTGGCATCTGGTCCATCTCGGCAGCCGCGCGGTGGGTGGCGCGGCGCTTGTGTTCACCGAGGCGGCCGCCGTGCTGCCGGAGGGGCGCATCAGCCCGGATGACCTCGGCATCTGGAGCGACGAACACATCGAGCCCCTGGCGCGTGTTTTCCGTTTCATCGAGAAGCAGGGGGCCGTGCCGGGCGTGCAGCTCGCCCATGCGGGACGCAAGGCGAGCACGAGCTCGCCGTGGAAGGGAAACGCGCCGCTGGCCCCGGCGGATGGCGGCTGGTCGCCGATTTATGCGCCGAGCGCGATTCCCTTCGGCGAAGGTTACCAGAAGCCGGAGATGCTCGACAAGGCGGGCATCGAGCGCATCGTTGACGCGTTCTCCGCGGCGGCGCGTCGCGCGATGGAAGCGGGCGCGAAGATCGTGGAAATCCACGCGGCGCACGGGTATCTGCTCAACGAATTTCTTTCACCGCTCGGGAACCATCGCATCGATGCATACGGCGACACTTTCGAAAACCAAATCCGGATGCTTTGCGAGGTGTGCCACGCGGTGCGGCACGTCTGGCCGGAGCGGTATCCTCTTTTCGTGCGCATTTCGGCGAGCGATTGGACGGAATACGGATGGACGATCGAGCATTCCGTGGAGCTCGCCGGGGAATTGAAGGTCGAAGGCGTGGACTTGATCGACTGCTCCTCGGGCGGGATGATCCCCGATGTGAAAATTCCCCTCGGCGCGGGCTACCAGGTGCCGTTTGCGGCGCGCGTGCGCGCGGAAGCCTCCATCCACACCGCCGCCGTGGGCATGATCACCTCGCCGGAGCAGGCCGACCAGATCATCCGGATGGGGCAGGCCGACATGGTATTCCTCGCGCGCCAATTCCTGCGCGATCCCTATTGGCCGCTGCATGCGGCGAAGCAACTGCGCCATGAGATGAAACCGCCTGTGCAATACGGGCGCGCGTTTTAATTTCACACGGCGCGTTCGTGCCACGCAAGCCCGGCCGGCAGATCGAACCCGGCATATTCGATGTGAAGGACGCGGCGATGCGCTCCGCCCATGGAACGCCCCGAAGCGTGCAGCAACAGCGGGCGCATGAGCATCGCGCCGCCCGCAGGGACGCCGCACACGGCCTCAGCCCGCTCCGCGCGCAATTCGCGGATGCGCTCCGCGGAAAGTTTGCCGTGCCGGTGACTGCCGGGATCACCCGCAGCGCGCCGTTGCTTTCATCGCAATCGTCGAGGTGTAAACGCACCGTTAACATTTGTTCGAGAAGTTCCCCGGGCGGCTGCGCATGCGGCACGCCCTCCTTCATGCTCCATGGCCCGAAGCCGGGTGCGTCGGCGCGCGCGGCCAATGCAAGCGTGAGGTCCTGGTGCCATGCCACGAGCCAGTTCGCCCCCGGGGTTTTGTCGAAATAAATCGAGCGCACCGGTTGCGCCCTCCCTGCGACGTGCGGGCGAACGAGATCCAACACGCGTGCCGAGCATGCAATCCCGCGCACGGCTTCCATGCCCAGCAACCCGCGCCGGCCCGCGCCGCCGACCGGCCCAAGCGCTTCGATCAAATGCGTTTGCTCATTGCGCGAGAGGACATTTTTCACGATCGCAAAACCCGACTCGTCGAGTGCGGCAGGGGTCGTTTCATTGCCTTGCATAGCGAACAAGATACACGGTTCCGGCATACGTGATTTTCGAAAGTTCGTCGGTCATGAACGATTCGATCTTCGCCGGCGAGCCGCCGCCCGACCCCGCGCCGATGAGGGGGAAGGCGACGGAGGCGAATTGTTTTTCGACGACAATCCGCATCGCGTTGCGCGCCGATTCGCGCACGGAAAATTCCGAGGAGCGCCAGAGCATGTTGATGCCCGCGACGTGGATGATGGCGCGGAAGGGCAGCCGGCCAGCGGAGGTGAGGACGGCCCCGCCGAGCGGAACCGGGCCGTGGCGCGCGACTTCGCGAAAAGGCTGTGTGCCCGCGCGGCGCTTGATCGCGCCGGAGACGCCCTGCGGGAGCAGCAGCCACCACGGGATGATGTTGCGGTTCCACGCGTTGACGATCACTTCCGCGGGCTGCGCGAGCAGGTCTCCCTCGACGATTTGCAAATTCATTGCGCGACCTCGACCCATTTCGCCGGCTTTTTATCGAAACGGAAATGGAGTGTTTTTGCGCCCAAGAGTGTGCGCGGCGATTTCACCACATAGCTCGCGGCGCCGGGGACGAATTTCACCGGCGCATTCGCAGCGCCTCCCCGGACCGTCAGCAGCTGGCCGTCGGGGTAGCCGGCGGTTTCCAATTCGATTGCGGCCTTGGGGTCGGCGGAATAGACGGTTACTTCCTCGAAATGTGGGGCGACTTTCGGTTGCGCGGAGGTGATCGTAAACACTCCCTGCAAACTGCGGCGCTCGGCGTTTTTGTAAATGTTGTCCGCGAAAAGCGGCCGCTCGTTTTTGATCCACGCGCTCTGCTCCGGCGTGCGGCAATCGGCGAACTGGTTGCCGGTGATCGCGCAATGCGTGATGTCCGCAGCGCCGTAAACCACGGCTGTGCTCAATCCCGGCTTGGTGGCGTCGAGGCCGGTGAAGGTGTTGTTGCGGATGGTCCAGCCGGTGGCGTTCGCGACGAAATTTACGAGCACGGAGCAATGGACGGCGGCGTTGTTTTCCATCAGCACGTTTTTGTTAACGTTTGTTTTCGCCCCGGGCGCATAGCTCGACGCGAGCACCGCGCCCGCGTTGGTGAAGGTGTTGCCGCGAATGACCACCGGCCCCCCCACCCCGCCGTAGATGCCGAATACGCCGGGCGTGTTTTCAAACCGGCATTGCTCGAACAAATACGGCTGCGCGCCGCCGTCGCCCTGGCAGAGCACGACGGCGGTCACGCTCGCATCGTGGAAATGGCAGCGGCGGAACGTGCCCGATTTTTTCGCGCCGAGCGTGGCGATCTCCACCCAGAACCGGCTTTTGCCAAACTCGCAATCCTCCGCGACGAAATCGGCGGTGATGTTGAAGGTCGAGGCGTTCGTGTCGTCCGCGCGCACGTGGGAGAGGCGCACTTTGCCGAGCCCGATGCCGCCCGCGTAAATCTCCTCGCCCCGGTAGCTGTGGACGTAAACGGAGTCGAGCGTGACATCGTCCACGTAATCGTCGGAGGAAAGGATGATCCCCTTGTGCGTGATGTCCCAGCCGTTGCCGTCCTTCGTGGAAGCGGGCCATGTGAAATTGCCGGTGAATCCCGCGCCGCCATCGAGTTCAAAATTCGCGAGCACGATGCCGCGGCGCGGCGCGGCGGTCTCATGCGTGCCATGAATGCGAATCCCGCTCCCGCGCACGACTTTTCCATCCGCCACCGACCACTCGGAGCGCGTGCGCAGGATGGTCTTGCCGATGCCCGCGCCGCGGAGAGTGAGGCGGTCGTAGCGAATGTGGATGGCCGCGCCGCCGCCCTTGTCGATTTCCTCCTTCGCGGGCGCGAGACAAAAGACGCCGGCGGGAAGCGTCACCTCTCCCCCGCCCTTTTTGCCCACCGAATCGAGGGCATTGTTTAGTGTGACACTGTTTTCGGCGATGGTGGTGGCGTCGTTTTTATCGGGTGTGAAATGCCCGAATTGCGTGACATCGGCCGCGTTGGCTGCCAGGGCGAGACCGAAAAAGCAGGCGAATGCGTGGAAGAAGGGTCTCATGCCATTTGTGTTTTCCCATGCGTTTCCCGCCAGCGGGAGCAAAGCTCGCGCGCAGCGGCGCCCCATTCCGGAAATTGAAAATCGAATCCGTCTTTCATGAGGAGGCCCGGAACGACGCGGCGGCTTTTCAAGATCAACTCCGTCTCCGTGCGCAGGAAAATCGCGCCGATCTCCAGCATCCATTTGGACGCGGGCAGGCCGATGCCAATGCCCCACGCTTCGCGCAGCGCGCGCATGAACTCCACGTTTGGCAGCGGGTTCGGCGCGGCGAGATTCACCGCCCCGCGGAATTTTTCGCTCCCGATGAGCTGGTAAACGACGCGGATGAAATCGAATTCGTGAATCCACGAAACGAATTGCCGCCCGTCGCCGCATTTGCCGCCGAGGCCCCGGCGCACGAGGCCGAGCAGCACGTCGAACGCGCCGCCGCTGTCGGGCGACATGGTGATGGCGGAGCGCATGAGGACCAGGCGCGTGCGGGGCAGCGAGGCGAATTCGTTTGCCGCACGTTCCCACGAGGTCGCGACATCGATGCTGAAGCGCCACGTGTCTGGCGCATCTTCCTCCGCGCCGCCGATGATGCCGGTTGCCTCGTCGTTCGGCGCATCGTAGCGGTGGGCGTAAATCGTCGCGGTGCTCGCCTGCAACCAGACGCGGGGCGGATTTTTCGCGGCGGCGATGGCGCGGCCCACGGCCCGCACGGAATCGATGCGCGAGTCCATGATTTCGCGCCGGTTGCGCGCGCCGTAGCGGCAATTCACGCTGCGACCCGCGAGATTGATCACCGCGTCGGCACCCTCGATTTCCGCGAGCCATTTTCCGTCGCCGCGTCCGTCCCATTCCACCACGCGCCATGGCGCGCTGCTCTGCGCGTTCCGGCTGAGCACCACCACCTCATGGCCGTCCTTGTGGAACGCTCGCGCGAGCAAAGTCCCCACCTGGCCGCTGCCGCCGGGAATGACGATTTTCATCAACGTGAATCGTGCGGGCCGGGCAGATGGGAGTCAAAATAAAACAACCTGTCCGCACGTGTCACTCGGAGGGTTGCGCGGCGACATTACGCCAGAGGCGATGGCCCTCGCCAAGCACCCACGCAGCCACACCGGGAATGCCGAGCGCAAGCTCGCGCGCGCGCCGGATCAGCGCGAGGGCAAGCGCCACATCCGCGGGAATGCCGATCAATTTACCGACAGCCATGTACCCCCCCTCCTGCACACCAAGCGCGCCGGGAATGAAAAACATCATCGCGCGGATGCCCTGGCTCATGCTCTCGAGGATGATCGCCTTGTCGAACGACACATCGAGTCCCGCCGCCCGCAGCGCGATCCACACCTCCGCCGAACTCGCCCGCCACGCGCCGAGCGTGCAGAGGCACGAGACGGCCACCGCGCGTTTGCGCCCGTAAACCGCGCGCACCGCGTCATCAATGCCGCCGCCCTTGTCCGCCAGCGCATGCCATGAGGGGTCGCGCGCGATCCGTTTTACCAGCGCCCCGAGGATACGGAACATCCCGTACCGCTGCGCCGCGTAAAACCCGCCCACCGCCAGCACAGCGAGCGCCGCGCCCCCGAGCAGCGGAACGAGGATGTCCCTCTCCCCCGTGGCATGCACGAGCAGCAACACGCCGGTCAGTGTAAACACTGTTTGAACAACGATCCCGAGCGTGATATCCGCGAGCACGGTCGCCGCCGCGATGCCAGCCGGCGCCCCTTTCAACGCGGCGAGCCGCGCGCGCACGATGTCGCCCCCCACTGACGAGAGCGGCAACAGGTAGCTCACCGATTCGCCCATCCAGCGCATGCGGAAGGCGGCGGGGAGCGATGGCCGGTCCTTCCTCGGGAAAAGATTCCACCACGTGAGCGTGTCCATGAAAAGCGGGACAAGGTGGAACACGATCACCGCCAGCACGCCCCAGCGCGCCGCGGCGATGGCGCGCTCCACATCGCCGATGCCGGCCCTATGCAGGAGGAAAATGAAAAGCCCCGCACCGCAGCAGGCGAGCGCGATGAACACGAGGCGGATACGGCCGTTGCCTTCGCTGCTCATTCGCTTTGCTGTCCGGACGGCTGCGAAAACGGCGGCAGCGGCGCGATGAGATTCCCGGGCAGCGGCCACGTTTTTTCGTAAATGCCCGGCGCAACCTGCGCGGCCTTTTCGTAACCGGCGGCGAACATCTCCATCTTCGCGTCAAGATTATCGATGTAATGGAGCGCCTGCGCCTCGGGCGTCTTCGGCACCGCGGGCGAACCGAATTGCAGCTCCCCGTGGTGCGCCACGATGAGATGGAGCAGGTGCATCCGCACATCGTCGGAGGGCGGCTGGAGCGTCGCCCACGCCTTCGCCTCCTCGGTCGCGAGCAACTTGCGCCAGATCGTGTTCACCAGTTCCACCCCGATCGCGATGTGCCCGAGCAGCTCGCCGCGCGCATCCGCCTCCATCGCGAAGCCCGCCTCCGGCATCCCGTTCTCCCAGAGCTTCCCGCAATCGTGGAAAAGCACGCCCGCCAGCATCAGGTCGCGGTTCAACTTCGTATAAACACCGCAAATCGCCTCCGCCGCGCGCATCATCTGCGCCGTGTGCTCCACCAGGCCGCCGCGCCGCGCGTGGTGATTGTTCCGCGCCGCCGCCGCGCGCCGGAACTTGTCGCCGAAATCGCGCAGGAACGCCTCCCCCAGCGCGCGCAGCCGCGGGTCGGCGATCCCCGCCACGCTTTGCGCGATGAACTCGAAATCCGCCGCCTGCCGGTCGCGCAGCGCCGGCGTCCCCGCCAGCAGCGCATCGCGCTCCGCATCATCGAGCGCGCGCAGCGTCCATTTCTTCGAGTCGAGCCCGTAATTCGTGCTGAACGTAAATTCCCCCGCGATCTCGAGAAACGCGCCGTTGGCCAGCTCCGCGCAGATCGGGTAATTCGGCGAATCGCTCCACGCGCGCAGCGTCATCTTCGCCAGCGCATCCGCGAGCGTCAACTCCCAGAACGGCTTCAGGTCGCGCGTCTCCTTTCTCACGATCGTCTCGACTTGCGCATGCACGCGCCCCTCCGCGCGCCCATTCTGCGCCGCGCGCTTGAGATCGGAGATCGTGAGGAGGTCCATGGGCGGGGTGTCGAATTTGTCCAAGATACTAGGAGACGCCCCGCGTTTGTCCAGCGGGGAGGAAGCCATTTACAGCCACCGGGTGATGCGCCGCCAGATGGATTTCCACGCCGGGATTTTCATCGGCGCCTCGATCTCGCACTTGCCGGTGAAAAGCCACTGCCCGTTTTTCTTTACAAATTGCATCGTGATTCCTTCCTTCGTGCCGTTGGATTTCATCATCGTGCGCACAAGAGCGGATGTGCCATTCACGGAAATGTCCCAACGCGGATCGATGCCGGGCTCGATGACATCCGACTGACTGAACGTAGGTTCGATATAGTCCGCCTGATAAGACACGAGGTGGATGAAAGCGATGTGATCGCGCTCCCGGACGGCGCGGCAAATTTTTTCAAACGCGAGCGCCACATCCGCGCGGTCCGGCGTGAGCCGGTGCGAATACAAAATCCAGCCCCAGGTGCCGGCTGCAATCGCAGCTGCAACAATCATCCAGGCGGCCACGCGCTTCCATTTCATCGCGAAGCTCAAAGTAAAACATCCGCCCAATGTAGTCATGATATATTAACTTGATCACGAACGCGTTTCGTGATCACATTAATGCATCATGATCACCTCCTCCTTCGCGCCGGGGTTTATTGATCGGCAGCCGCTTTCGCAGGCCCTGTTGCAGACCATCCGCCTCCTCGGCGAATTCAAGGGGAAGCAGGAGCTTTTCCGCGAGCAATCGCCGCAGGTGCTTGAGACACTGCGGCAATCCTCCATGATCGAGAGCACGGAATCGTCGAACCGCCTCGAGGGGATCACCGCGCCGCACGGGCGCATCGCCGAGCTGGTGAGCAAAAAGTCGCGCCCGAAAAACCGCCCCGAACAGGAGATCGCCGGCTATCGCGACGTGTTGAACAACATCCACGCCAGCCGCGCGGGCGCCCCCTTCACCCTGGCCACCGTCCTGAAAATCCACCACGACCTCTACAAATTCTCCACCGACGAAGCCGGCCGCTGGAAACCGCGCGACAACGAGATCACCGAAACCCTCCCCGAC
>DASZPK010000347.1:0-10455 GCA_035550335.1 Chthoniobacteraceae bacterium
GGGCTGGTCATGCTCGCGTGGTTGATCGAAATCGACGCGCCGGGCCGCCGCCTGCATTTCCTCGCGACGCGTCCCGTGCCATGGAATGTGCTGCTGGCGGAGAAAGCGGTGTTTGCGGCTGTGTTCCTGCTGCTGCCGGTCTGGATCGCCAAGATGGGGACTGTTTTCCTGCTGAGGATTCCGGTGAACGCGACTGATGTAACGCTGATCCTGGTGGAAAACACCATCCGCATGGCCGCGCTCATGTCGGCGGTGGCCCTGTTCGCCTCCTTTTTCCGGAACCTGTGGGTGGTTTTCCTGGCCATGCTCGGCGCATCGGCGCTGGTGCTCGTCGGTGTCGTATTTTGATGCGGGCAGCCAGCGTGCGCTTTCCGGGGCGCCTCCTACGCCGGGCGGCGCGCAATCACTCGTGTTTTGCGCGGCGCTGGCCGTGATGGCTTGTATAACGATTGTTTTCCGATTCCGGCAGAAAACAACCCTCAAGCCGTTGTGCGCGCTCGGCGCGGGACTCTTCGTGTACTTTGCCCTCTGGAATTACTGGCCATGGAATCACCCCGGGCTTTTTAGCAGGACGCCACCGGTCAGCATGCCGCTGCAACCGGATATCCCGGCGAAGGTCACGCTGGACGGCAAAGCCCCCACCGTCACCAAAGGTTCACGAAACAACATCCCGTTCAATAGCGTGGACGAGCATCTCTCCATCGGGGGAGTCGAACTTCCCTATTTCGCGACGGTGAGCGGGTGCGTCGCCGATGCGAAATTGAAATCAGGCAAGGTGCTGCACTCCTTCTCGAACCTGGACGATACCCACTTGCAATTCCTTTGGCATGATATGTCCGCCGGCCGAATGATGCAGAAAATCTCGGGATTTAAACCGCGATTTGATCCTCCCGGCGGCTGGAATCCCCAGTCGGCGGAGATATTTGAATACAACCCCGACCAAGTCGCAAAGGAAGACCTTTCCGGCGCCACCATCAAGGGCAAGATTACCATCTCCATCGCGAAGCTCGTCCTGGTGAAAACGCTGCCGTTCAAGGAAGGGGGCATTCTCGGCTTTCCGCGCGAAGGGCATGTTTTCAAGGACATCGTCTTCACCCCCGGCGGCGCGAGTTTCAAGATCATCACGAACCGGGTCGCCTCGACCTTGCGCGGCGATGACATGCTGTTGGTTTGGAATAACCGGTTGTTGTGGCTGGTGTTCAACCGCCACAAGAACGAATACCTCACCTCCGACGGATCGGGAGGCGGGGGCACAACCAGCATATTTTGCGATGTGAGCGCGACCGACGAGCGGCTGCGGCTGGACTCCGTGGACCCGGCGAAACCCCGGCAACCGATGCCGGAGGATTGGGCGGATGGGGCGGAAATCAGCTTTTTCACCGTTCAGCAGTGCGGACAAATCTCCGTGCCCTTCGAGGAGGACAATGTGGACCTGAACCCGGACAATAACGGCCCGTTCGCGAACCAGCACCATTGACAAACCATGAACCCGCTAAAACTCGCGCTGCATTTGTTAATCAAGGATTTGCGCCACCAACGCATCTGGCTCGCGCTGGTGTGGCTCCTCGCGCTGGCGATGCCGTTTGCGGCGCCGCTCGTGCGGGAGCCATTCTCACGGGCAGGCACCAGTTATACATTCGCGACCTGGGCGCTGATCGCGCTGATCGGCGTGTCGATCGTGCGGCTCATCCGGCTCGATCCGCCGGGGCGGGAGTTGCGTTTTCTCAACACGCGTCCGGTGCCGTGGAGCGCGCTTGCGGCGGGCAAGGGATTGTTCATCGCGCTGTTCCTGCTCGCGCCGCTGGTGGCCGCACGACTGCTCACCGCGCTCACACTTCAAATCCCGCTTGGTTTCGCCGACGCCGTGATGATCGCGGTGGAAGCCGCGGCCGCCATGGGCGCGTTGTCTTCAGCCGCGGTGGTTGCTGCGCTTTTCCTTCGCGGCATGCCGCGCATTTTTGCCGCGCTGGTCCTCGCGCCGATGGCCATCGGGTTCGGAGGCGAGATGTACCGCGAGCACATCTATCACAGCGGCGTCATGCCGCACTGGCCGGATGTCACACTCGATGCGGTGCGCACGCTGATGTTTTACATCGCGCTGGTCGCGACCGCGTCCATCGTGGCGGCGCTCCGCTACCAGGGGAAATCGCTTCTGAAACCGCTGGCCGCCCTCGCAGCCGGGACCGCGGTAAGCGTGGCGGCGTGGAGTTACTGGCCGTACGATTTCAGCATTCTCCTCGGGGACAACGGGCCCGTGGCGGAGCCGAAACTGCCGGCCGAAATGCGCGACCGCATCAAGCTCACCCTCACGGGCACCGAGGGCGTGAACGGGAACAGCCATGGCATGTACGGGATGTGGAACGGTGTTAAATATGCCCCGTTCACCCACGAAGCTTCGCTCGAGGGGGTCGAACCGCCGTACTATGCCGTCGTGGTCGATTACCACGGCATCGCCACCTTGAAATCGGGGCGCACGATTTCAGCCTCATTCCACGATATCAACAGCCACAGTTCCATCGGCGGGATGGGCACCGATTTGATGCGCAAGATCGCCGGCCTGCCACTCGAGGGAAACGGCAAATGGAACGAGACGCAGTTCGATCTTTTTCATTATTTCCCGGACCAATACCCGAAGGAGGATCTCACCGGCGTGAGCCTCAAGGGCACGGTGACGCTCGAAATCCGGAAGGCGTACGTGATCCATACGATGCCGTTCAAGGCGGGCAGCATTTTCACAATGCCGCGGCGGCGATTCGCGCTGACAAGTGTGGCGTTCACGCAGGGCCAGGCGAAATACAACATGCTGGCCGTGGCGCTTCCCTCGACGCTTCGCGGCGATCCCGGCTGGAATTTCGTTGGCAATGATTTGCAATGGCTCGTGTTCAACCGCGCCCAAAACGAGTGTTACAGCACAAGTGGAAATGGAACCAGTGGCGATTCGAATCCCTTTTTCTCGCTCCGGGTTCTCAATGGAACCTACATCCACGGGTCTGACCGCAACGACTGGCGCGCGCGGGAAAAACCGATCCTGCCCACGTGGGCGGAGGGTACGGAAATGAGCTTTTTCGGAAGCGAACCCTGCGGGAGGATCGAGCTGCCTTACGAAATCAAGAGCGTCGATCTCGTGCACTAATCGTAATATGCGCGGTTAATCCTGCTCCGCGGGAGCCTGCGGGGGCTTCGCTTCGACCGCGCCGACGTGGAATTTCACGTAGTTCGATGTGCCACCGGCGAATTTCAATTTGCCCGCATCAAAAGTGACCTCGACGTAGTAATCCCCCGTGTCGGTGAAATCGAAGAAGTCCTCCAGCTTGAATGCGCCGACCCCGGTCTCGGCCGCCGGCGCTAGCAGGCGCGACGGTTCCGGCATTTGGAAATGCGCCAGCTTGCCGGATTTCGGGGCGACTTCCTCCCAGCCGGGGGCTGTGGCCGGCCTTGCATTCGGCTTCGGGCTATTCTTTGGTTTCGGGCCGACGGTCTCCTTCACGATTTCGCCGGGGGCCGAGCCGCTTTTGCGGTAGAGGTGGATCACCACGCCATCGGCGAAACTCTGGTCGTCCTTTTTGTAGAGGGTCTCGGGTGCGTTCTGGTCGTTGCCGCTGCGGTTGCGCAATTTCAAGGCGAGCGGCAGTGATGCCCCGGAACGGAGCGGCGCGCGCGGATAGCCGCCTGCGGCCTCGATCTCGCAATCGAAACCACCCGTGAGTTCCGTCCACGGATATTTGGCGGGAAACTCGATCTCCGATGCGGGCACGCGCGCGATGTGGTGGCTCCCGGTGAACCCGAAAAAGCGCTGCCATTTCCCGTCGATGAACCCCTCCTCTGCCTGCCAGATGCGCCCTTGATTTTGATATTCGTCGACCACCCACTGGCGTCCCATCTCATCGCCGTAGCCGGCGTTGGATGAAAATTCCTTGAGGGCGGTCCAGCGGGCTTTCGCGGGGTATTGCGGTAATTGCCACAAACGGGGTTTCTCGTCAGCGGGCAGGAAGAAAATCGCGGCGGCGTTGTCCACGTCCTCCTGCGTGGCGGGGCGGGTTGGCTTGGGAAACCATAATTCGGCGTCGATGGTGTCCGGCCCGCGGCGGAAATTTTTCGCGCCGCGGTTATTCGGTGTGACATTGTATCGCGCACCGTAATGCATGAGCACGCCTGCCGTTGCCTGCACGGCCGCGTTGCGCTTCTCCTCCGGCCAGTAAAACTCCAGCACCGGCATCCCCTCGACGTCCGAAAGCGCCCATGCGTAGAAATCGCACACGCGGAAGGGGCTGTTGCGCGGCGGGTCCTTCGAGAGCGGATCGTGCGGATTCAAGCTTGCCATCACTTGGGTGCCGTTTTCCGGGTCGCCGTAGCGCACAACCCAGAAATCGGTGTGCAAAAAGCCGGACGCCCCGGCCGCGTCGGTATCGGCCAGCTTCGCGAGCAGCATCCTGCGAAATGCCGGGATGCCGACCAGCGGTGACCGGAGCATGTCGAGCGCCTCATTGCCCGCGGGATTTTTCGAGAGGTAACGAAGCCACGGCGAAGTGTCGTCCATGAAAAGATATTCCGCCGTTTTTTGCATGTCCTCATTGTCCTGGTGCTCCCAAAGCAGCCTGAACCATGGGGTCTTGGACTCTTCAAAACCGCACGAGACGTTTTCCGGCGGCACGGTGCGCAGCCAGCCGGCATAGTCGGCGAGGATCTTTGTGTCGCCGGCGGCGAGAATGTTGCCGGCGATATCGACGAGCGGCTGCGCCATGCTGCTTGAAGCATCCGCCGCCGCCTTCGCATAATTGGCAGCCAGTGTGTTGCACACGCCCCGCGCGTAATCCGTCTGCTTGGGATCCCATGCGATCAGGTCCTTGAGGAGGGCGAGCGCCGGGGGAGGGCCCATGGTGAATTGGGGTTTCTCCTTCGACAGGGCATCAATGCGTTTTTGGAGGAGATCGGCCACGCCCGGGCCTTTTTTATCGCGCAGGGCGGGCCCTGATTTTACAATGTTTGACATCGCCTCGACCCATGCCTCCGGTTTCGCGCCGTCGTCCGCGAGGGTCGTGAACCATTGGTCGGCCTGCGGGCTTCCCTTGCGCTTCGCCCAATAGGCGCGGATGGCGGCCACCACCTTCGCGCGGGCTTCGGGACCGCTGTTGGTGAGGTCCTGCCCGGTGCTCGTGATATCAAGAAAGTTGGTTTTGAAAATCCCGTAGAGGGCGGTATAGGCCGCCTCGTAGCTGCGAATCATCGTGCGGCTCGGGGCGAAGTCGCGCCAGAAATGCACGGTGCGCGTGTAGCGGTTGTCGTGTTCGAGGCAATCGAGCAGCGGCTCGACGGCGTCGTTCCCCTCCTTCACGAGCGCCTCGATGGTGGCGTTCCGGTCGAGTTCAGGCCAGCCCGGCTGGCCATCCTGCGGGGCGTAGACATCTTCCAGATCGGCGATGAGCGCCTTCACCCAGGCGTCCTCCGTGGGAAAATGCTCGCGGCCCAGTTCAAGCGCGGATTTGTGCGGAGCTTCCTTGTGGCGGCGCTCCATGTCGGAGAGATAGGAAGGGACCTCGTCCAGAAAATCGACCGCGTCGTCACTCAAATTCGGCGACGGCGGTTTGGGAAGGAGGCTTTTGTAATCCTTTTTCGCCACGGGAACGATGGGCGCAAGCTGCCGCAAGCTGACCAGCGCCAGGTTGTCATCGCGGCGCATCCACGCGCACACCGCGCGATTGTAGAGCGAGAAAAGCCACGTCCCCGCCATTTCGTCGTAAATGATGCACAACTCGGGAGGTTTTTTTGACGGAGTGGCCTTGAACCATGCGTCCCAGACGGCGCCGGCCGCGTCGGCCTCGCCGAGGCGCAGCAACAGCGCGGATTTCAACAACAGGAGAGACCCGGGCTCGACCGAAACCGATTCCCGCGGCGCGCCGCTGAGCAAAAAATCGATGTCGCCTTCCTTCACCGGCTTCAATTGCTCTTTCACGTCCGCGTCGAGATCGCATGGATCGCCCACCGCGAGCACGGGATACACGAGGCCGTTCCAGCAGACGGCAAAGCGCTGCTTGTCGCCCTCGTGGGAGGGCAGGACCCAGCCGTGCGTTTGCACAATCTCGGAGGGAGATTTGTCGTCTGCGCCGCCCCAGACGTCGCCGGTCACGACCTTGATCAGGCGATATTCGCACCCACGTGGATCGGCCATTCCCTCGTCGAAAAGCATCCTGGTAAGCTGGGCGAGTTCCTTCGGCACGCCGGCGGGCGGGCTCCATTTTTCATGTTGTGCGGGCGGCTCGGGAATGGAGTCGCCGTGGAAATAGTCGTCAGCCGGATCGGCGGCGCGGCAGGTGCCCGCGATAAATAAAAGGAAGGTCGCCAGGAGAACAGACACCACAAAACGCCTCGTCGCATTCATAGGGGGATTGGACGGGAAACGTAACGGTTTTCCCGCAGAAAAGCGATAGATTCCCCCCGGCCGCAAATCAGCGGCGTTTACAACGAATTACTACTGCGGCGGCAGCGATGGCGCGGGCGGCGGGCCGACGTGCTTGCCGGTGGCGTCGTAATTGAAACTCCACTTGGTCTCGAGCGTTTGGCCGCCCTTGGTCTTTGCGGAGATGATGACGCTGTAGCTCGTGTCCTTGAGTTTTTCCGTGACCTGATAGGAGATCGTCTTCGTCGCCGCGTCGTATTTCGCGGGCACGGGACCCATGCCGCTGATGCGCATTTTCACGGTGGCGGGATCGAGTTCGCCCTGGGCGCCCTGGTCGGTCAATTCCATGGTGGCGAGGTTCGCCTTGATCATCGGGAGCGGATTGCCGATGGTCTCGGCGCTCGCGGGCTCGGTGATCATCGAGGCGCCGGCGAGTTGCGCCTCATCGGGGCCGCTGTCCGGGCCCGTGGGGGCCCCGCCGCCGACCATCTTCAGCGCGTCCTTCCAATCCTGGGGCGACTTGGAATCGATCGCGTAACGGCCGAGCCGGTCATAGGGCGAATTGATGGCGAGACGCTGTCCGTAGGTCGTGAATGCGGCCTCGTAGCCGGCCTCTTTTACGAGCTCAAGCACCTTTTCGTTGTAACGCCCGTACGGGTAGGCGAAGACGCGGGCTTTGATGCCTAGCTTGTTTTCCAGGAACTCCTTTGAGCCGATGACCTCCTTGCGCAGCCAGCCGTCCTGGCCAAGGGCGGCAACGTCCTTCGCCACGCGCGCGGCGGTGGTCTTGTCGACGAGGTGGCCGGGGATCTTCAAATCCGAGTGGGAATAGGTATGCGGCTCGATGTCCACGCCGGCATCGCGCATCTCCTCGATCTGGTCCCACGTCATCGATTTCCCGCCGGTGTTGACGTAGTCGATGTAGATAAACAATGTAAACGGATAGTTAAACTTCTTCAGGATCGGCCACACGTTGGTGTACGCGGTCACCCAGCCGTCGTCGACGGTGATGAGCGCGCTTTTCGCGGGGATCGTCTTCGTGCCGTGGCGCCAGGCGAGGAAATCGTCCATGCTGATGACGGAAAAGCCATTGTCCTTGAGTTCCTGCATCTCCTTCTCGAATTCCTCGATGGTGAGGTTGAGCGCGCCGGTCCTTTCATCGCCTACGTTATGGTAGCAGAGGGCTATGACGGCGGCGTTGCGGTTCGACACGTGGCCGGAGGCCGGCGGAGGCGTGGCGACCGGCGCCGGCGGCGGGGTGGCGGGCGGATTGGCGGCCTGCACCGGCTCGGGCGTGGGCGTGGCTTTTTTGCCGAACAGCGAGTGAAGTTTATGGCAACCGGTGAAGGAAAGTGCGGCGAACGCGCACAACAAAATCAATTTTCTGCTCATGGAATGGATCGAAGGAAGTGCAAGAGAGGCAAGATACAGATTTTCTGACGAATTCAAACGTGTTTTGTTCGCAAAAAGTGAAGGTGGAAAGTGAAAGTGGAATGGCTGGTGGGTGGGCTATGATTATTCTCCAATCGAAGCTTTCTCCGGGACGGATGGCGCCACCGCCCAGGAATAGGGCTCGAATTCTAATAACGCCATTCCACCTTCCACTTTCACTTTCCACTCATTTAAAGCCCGAGCTTTTTAAACCGGTTGTTCACTTCCTTGAAATGGAAGTCGAGCGAGCAGAGGGCCTCGATCTCGCCTTTTTTGAAATGGCGCGCGACCTCGGGGTCGGCCTTGAGCTGCTCCACGAAATCGGCGTCGTCGCGCCCGGCGTGCTTGACTTCCCACGTTTTCATCGCGGCGCGCTGGACGAGTTCGTACGCCTGCTCGCGGGTGAGGCCTTTCTTGATGAGGGCGAGCAGCACGGTCTGCGAATTCCACATGCCGAGCGACAGGCCGAGGTTGCGCTTCATGTTCTCGGGATAGACGGCGAGCCCGTCCATTAGGCGCTTGAAAAGGTGCAGCATGTAGTCGAGCAGCGTGCACGAATCGGGAAAAATAATCCGCTCCACGCTGCTGTGGCTGATGTCGCGCTCGTGCCAGAGGGCGACGTTTTCCATCGCGGCGAGGGCGTTGCCGCGCAGGACGCGCGCAAGGCCGGTGAGGCGCTCCCATGTAATCGGGTTGCGCTTGTGGGGCATGGCGCTGCTCCCCTTTTGGCCCTTCGTAAACGGCTCCTCGGCCTCGAGCA
Organism: Chthoniobacteraceae bacterium; assembly: GCA_035550335.1. Lineage (GTDB taxonomy): Bacteria > Verrucomicrobiota > Verrucomicrobiia > Chthoniobacterales > Chthoniobacteraceae > DASZPK01. The sequence continues at coordinate 8,586 of DASZPK010000347.1, forward strand.
CTTCGGTGCGCTGGAGGTGGCGGAACTCCACGGCCCACCGCTCGATGCTCGCGCCGACGAGCGCGAGCACGGTCTGGTATTCGGCGTGGATGTCGCGCTGGACGACCTGCGTGGCGATGGGAGCGGGGCGCAGCCCGAGTTTTTTGCAAACGAACGCCTCGACCCGCGGCGAAAGATGCGCGCTGGTACCGACCGCGCCGGAAATTTTGCCGACGGCGGCGGACTCTTTTGCCGTCTCGAGCCGGCGTAAGGCCCGGCCGAATTCATCGTGCATGAGCGCGAGTTTGAGCCCGAAGGTCGTCGGCTCGGCATGAATGCCGTGGCTGCGGCCGATGGCCGGGGTGAATTTGTATTTGCGCGCCTGTTTCGCGATCGATTTGCGCACTTCCTTCACGTCGGCGATGAGCAGGTCCGCCGCCTCGACCATCTGGACGGCATAGGCGGTGTCGCCCACATCACTGCTCGTGAGGCCGAAATGGAGCCAGCGGCTCGCGGGGTCGTTGATCTTTTCCGCGACGGCGGTGGTGAAACCGATCACGTCGTGGTTGAGGGTTTTTTCGAGTTCCTTGGCGCGGAGCGTAAGCGCCTTGGTATCGGCGAGGCAGAGTTCCACCCCGCGTTTGAGTTTTGCGAAATCGCCCTTCGGGACGATCCCCTCCTTCACGAGCGCTTCGCTGGCGAGAAGCTCGATGCGGAGCCAGATTTCAAATTTGCGCGTCTCCGACCAGAGGCCGCGCATTTCGGGAAGGGAGTATCGTTCAATCACGCGTCCACCATAAAAACCGGGACGCCATGGGATAAAGTGAAATCTGAAAAATAATTCGGATTCACGGCCCGCTGGCCGCATCCATGACGATGCGGGGACGGGATCGGGCGGCTCAAAAAAGCGCACCCGCTCTTGGAAAAATTAGCAAACGTGGGCGCGCACCTTGCGGCCATTCGTCTGGAAACGGACCCTGCCCGTCTCGATCAGATCGGCCACGGCGGCCACGGTCTCGCGGTTATTCTTGCTGTAGCTGCTCACGGCGAGGATGAGGTCCCCGAGGCTGTAGTTGCGGTTTGTTTTGGACGGGTTCTTTTTCATAGTAAAGTCGCTTGGCGTTGTTTGGAGTTGTAGTACTTCTCTAATTAAGCAAACGGGATGCCAACTGGCGTATCTATCACTCCCAACACTGATATAGACGCTCGGTCCCGGCAAAAGGTTCACTCTTTTTTGTAAAAAAACACGCCTTGGTGTAACTTTTTGCTACACCCGGTTGATATTTTGTCTCGCATTGGCCTATTGCCTGGATGGATTCGCGCCGCTGGCTTGGGCTTTTTGCCGCAAGATCTGGTCGAGGTTCGAGTGCGCGTCCTGGTGGGAGGGATCGAGTTGCAGGGCCTTTTGAAATTGCGCGATGGCATCGTCCAGATGTCCCTCGCGCCACAGCGCCACGCCGAGGCCGTTGAGGGCGTCGGGGTTGTTGGGGTTGATTTCGAGCGCCAGCTCGTATTCCGCCCGGCCTTCGGGCAAATGGCCTTCGTCCAATTGCGCTTTGCCCAAGTTGATGAGCGCGCCTTCATAATGGGGCCGCAGTTCGAGCGCGCGCTGGTATTCCGCGATGGCGGCATCCGGTTGGCCCGCCCGCGCCAGGATGTTCCCCATGTTCAGGTGGCTCTCGGGGCGGTTGGGGTCGATTTGCAATGCTGTGCGGATGCAGACCAGCGCGTCGTCGAGGCGCCCTTCGCGCAGGAGCGCCGCGCCAAGGTTGTCCTCTGCCACCACATTCGGGCCGGTGCTCTCGACGGCGTTGCTCCACAATGTAACACTATCCTTCCATTGCGATGCCTGGTTGTGCGCCAGCAGCACCAGCACGACAAGAACAGCCCC
>DASZPK010000348.1:0-2410 GCA_035550335.1 Chthoniobacteraceae bacterium
AGTGGAAGGACTACGACTGGTGGATGCGCGTGCTGGAGCGCAACGCCACGGCCGCCGGTTTGCGCTCGTTTAAACAATTGCCCGATGGCGATACGGTCGGCACGGGCGGCGGCAACCACATCCTCTTCGGCGGCCCCACACTCGACACCAACCCGCTTTTTAAAAACCCCCGCTGGGTCACCTCCCTCCTCCGCTACTGGCAGCACCACCCGTCGCTCTCGTATCTTTTCACCGGCCACTACGTCGGGCCCTCCTCGCAGGCGCCGCGTCCCGACGAGTCCGCGCGGGACCTGTACGACCTCGAGATGGCCTACCAGTTCCTCGAAAAACTCGGCTCCGGCGATCACCGCTATCTCATCAGCGAAACCCTGCGGCACCTGCACACCGACGCCAGCGGCAACACCCACCGGAGCGAGATCAGCTTCGATAAATTCTGGAGCACCGGCTGGAACGGCGGCTGCCGCGGGCTCATCGAGTTCCGGGCCATCGAGACGATGCCGAAGGCGGAGTGGATGTCCGCCGTGGCGCTGCTCTGGCAGGCGCTGGCCGCGATGCTGTTTAAACCCGGTTGCACCAAGCCGCTGTTCGAGCACGGCGCGCGGCTTCACGACCATTATTTCCTCCCCACGTTGATCTGGGAGGATTTCACCGCCGTCCTTGCCGATTTGAAAAAAGCAGGCCTCCGCATCGACCGCGAGACCTTCCACGCGATCTGGAACTGGCGTTTCCCGCGCATGCTCGCCTTTAAGAATGCCGGCGCGGAGCTTTCCATCCGCAAGGCGCACGAGGGCTGGCCGCTCCTTTGCGAAACCCCGCTCGAGGGCGGAAGCACCAGCCGTTTTGTCGACACCTCCATCGAGCGCCTCGAATTCATCGCCGGCAAACAACTCGCGCTCTCGCACCGCATCCACGTGCAGGGCCGCGAGCTGCGCCTCGAAAAATTCCCCGGCGGCCAGTTCGGCGCGGGCCTGCGCTACCGCCGCAGCGCCTGGTATCCCTCGCTCCACCCCGGCATTCTCATGCAAGTGCCGCTCTTCGTGACCCTCGTGCGCGGCAAGGAACTCTACAGCTACAAGCTCGAGCAGAACAGCCGCGCCTTCATCCCGGTCGAATTCGACCCCCATTTTGCAAAAGGCGGCCACGTGTGCAAGAAGCTGCGCCCCGGGCTCTTAACGTACGATCTAAGGCTGCCGTAGGAATTTAAGATTTGCGTTTCGCCGCGAATACCCGAGATTTCCCGCATGGCAAAGGACGACAACTCCCATCTCGCCGAGCGCGCCCGCAAGGCGGCCAGGATCGCCGCAAGCCCGAGCGATTACAAAGTCTGCGAAGGCTGCGATTCGATTGTGAAGGCCCACGTTGCGACCTGTCCCAACTGCCACGGTTACCGCTTCGACGATAACCCCAAGGCCGTCGTGTTCTACGCCGGCGTCCTCGCCAGCCGCGAACAGCGCAGCGTGGTCGAGGAAGACTTGATGTAGTCCGGTGGGACGCCGCAGCGCGCCTACGTGTAAAACTTTGTGTGCTGCTTCAGCGGCTGCGGATTGCAGATGCGGTCCACGAGGTGCTGCCAGCTTTCGTGGCCGGTGAGGATTTCGATCTCGACCCGCAGGAAATAGATTGGCACCTCGAGTTTCTCGAAGCGCGGCATGCGCACGGAATCCTTCTCGGTGGTGAGGATCGCCGCAAGGTCGCGCCGGGCGCAGCGGCTCGCGAAGTTCACGACGTCGGAATCGGAAAACCGGTGGTGGTCGGCGAAATGGCGGGAGATTTCGATCTTCGCGCCTAGTTTCACCAGCGCGCTCTCGAAGCTCTCGGGCGCGGCGATGGCGCTCAGAGCGCCGACGTATTTGCCGTCGAGCCATTCGAGAGGGAGTATCTCGCCGGTATAGGCGTCCTGCAGGTGTTTGGGCTGGTGCGAGCACTCGATGATCTCGGCGGTGCGGTTGTATTTCCGGATGCGCTCGATCAGTTCGGGGCTGCCGCCCGGCGATGCCTTGGTGATGAAGATGTAGCTCGCGCGCTTGAGGTTCTCCGGCGGCTCGCGCAGCGTGCCGCGCGGGAGCATGTATTCGTTGCCGAAGGGGGCATGGCGGTCGATGAGCACGACCTCGAGGCTGTGCTTTACGTGGAGGAATTGCATGCCGTCGTCGAGCAGCAGTGTGTCGCAGCCCATCTTGTTCACGGCGTAGATGCCGCTGCCCACGCGGTTTTTCGCGGCGAGCACGATCACGTTTTTCAGGTTCTTCGCGAGCATGTACGGCTCGTCGCCGGCCATGCGGGAATCGAGCAGGACTTTTTTGCCGTCGGAGACGATGCGGGGCTTGAAGTCCTCCTGCTTCGCAAACCGCGCGGCGATGCGCTTCAAAAGCGGGAGTTTCTTGCTCTTGTAACCGCGGCTGAGGATGGC
>DASZPK010000349.1:0-3210 GCA_035550335.1 Chthoniobacteraceae bacterium
CATCAGACAATACAGGCTTGGCCAGCGGGTGTAAACCGTTTTCGTCCACGATCCCCGCTCCCAGCGTGTCGCGACGCTTGTTAAACAACGGCGTTTCCCCCTCGCCGAACATGTCCGCCGTCAAATCCCCTGCGTCCCCCGTGAGCCGGCGTTCGAGCCCGGCCTTGATTTTCGCCCTGCGGGTCTGTTCCGCTTTCTCCGCCTTGATCCCCTCCTCGGTCTGCGTGTCGAGTTTGAAATCCCCCTCATCGCCAACGCGCCCGGTGTGCAGCCGCTCCGCTTCCTTCGTCACCTCGCCGTAAATCACCTTCCCGTCCTCGACGTGCTGCACGCCAAACTTGCTCCCATCCTCCATCGTCACCTCGTAGGAATCGGGGTCGATGTGGGTCACCTTCATCGTCTCCGTCCCCACCTTCACCTCGTCCCCCACGTTCAGGTCGGAGACGTTGATGGGCTTCTCCCCTTTCTTCGCCTGGAATGCGGCGCGCTCGAATTTCCGCGCCTTCGCCTCGTAATCGGCCACCTCCTTCGATTGCTCCCGCTCCTGCCGCTCGATCCGCTTGCTGCTCTTGCTCGCCTTGTCGAGTTCGCGCCACAGGTCGTGCTCGTTCCCGTGGTCGGGCAGCAGTCCGCGGTTCACCAAGTGCTGCGCCATCTCGTCCGGGGTGAGCCCGTTCGGCTGGTAAACCTTGTTGTGCCGCGGGTCCGCGAAATACGGAGCATCATCCCAAAGCCCTTTGTTGGCCTCGTATTTCTGGCGTCCCCATTTGTCGATCGCGGTGGAGCGCGACATCAAGCCGCCCGCATCGAGGATCGCCTTCACGAGCGGATGCTCCGTGTAACCCCCATCCGGCGCGCTCCGCCGCGTTCGTTGCGCGGGCCGCTCCGACTCGGGCGAAGCCTCGGGAGCGGGGTTTGTTTCATGGGGCAAGATTCCGACGCCCGGCGCAGGTTCTCCCTGCACACCATCCCCACCGCTTCCCGAAGATTGTTCGTCGCTTCGCGCCGCCGCTTCCGGAACCGCAGGCGTCCGGTTCACCGGCTCAGCCGGCGTCATGTCCAGGTTGTCTTCCCCGCCGGTCCTTGATTTCGAAACGTCGATCTGGTGCTTTTTCAGAAGCGCATCCACGTCCGCAACGGCCTTCGAGAGCACTGATTTCTCGCCCAGCCCCTCCGCCTTGGCGCGCAGGTAATCGGCCACGTTCTTGAGCGCCTTGTAAACCTGCTCCGTGAGCGTCCCCTTGTATTTCCCCTCGAGCACCATCCGCAAAATCTCATGCCCGCGCTGGAAATCGCTTTGCGCGTCCCAGTTCTTCGCGCCGTAAATCTTCCGCGCCGCCCGCGCCATCCCCTTCGGTGCGCTGCGGAAAATCTCCTCGGCATTGGCGGTCGACACCACTTTCACCGCCGCGCCATGCAGCAGCTCGTGTTTCATCACCTCCTCCGCCACCTGCTCCGGCGTCATCGCCTTGTCCCGGCGCAACCGGTAAGCCTCCGCCATCTGCTCGGCGTTGAACCGCAGCACCCCGCCGTGGAGCGACATCGGCCCTCCCTCATCGGTCGCCATGATGGCCGTGATCCCCAGCTTGCCCAAATCCTCCATGTATGCGCGCCACACATTCGCCGTGGCCACCCGCGCCTGCCCAACCTCCTCCGGGGTCGCCTTCCGCTGTGCTTCGCCGCCACCACTCTTGGCCGGTGCTTCGTTCTGCGCCTCGCGAGGCGCTTGCGCCGCCGTCCCTTCCGACTTCTGACCTCCGCCCTCCGACCTCTCCCCCCCCTGCACCACCCGCACCCCATGCACCTTGTTCCCGCTCTGCTCCGCCTGCGCCTTCGCTTTCGCCAGCGCGCCCGCCTCGTCCGGCGCGTTCACGGGAATCACGGTCTTCGCCCGCTCGCCTCCCGCTTTCGGCTCGTAATCCACCTCGACATGATGCGACGCCCCACCCCCCGCAGGCGTTGCGCCCGGGGCGTTTCCGGGCGTCTCCGGCGTCTGCGCCGCAGCCATCGCAAACCGCTTCTGTCCCCCTTCCACGAGGTTGTTTAACAAATCCCCCGGATTCCCCGGCGTCTGCATGTAGCGGAACCGCGCCGGTGCTTTGTCGATGCCCCGCTGGAGTTGCTTGGAAAGGAGCGGTTTCGTGTCGTCCACCGCCGAAGGCCGCCCGTCCGCATCCGCGTGCAACAGCCCCAAATCCCCCAACCGCTGCGCCTTCGCGCCGTCGATCTGTCCGCCGCGCGCCACTTCCTCCACGTCGCGCATCGCGGCGCGTCCCACGTGCTGGTCCACGACCATCTGCGCCGCCTGTCGCGACGATTCCGGCACTTTCAGCGCGTCGAGCACCTTCGCCACGCGCGCCTCCTGCTCCGGTGAAAGATAGGCGTCGCGCAGCGTACGTCCGATCTCGGCGTGGGCGAAGTTCGCCACCGGGTTCTGCGCGAAAAGCGCGTCATTGCCTTGCGCATCGTTCGATGGATCGACAACCCGCCCGAGCGCCCTGCGCGCCGCTTCCGGCACCGAATAGGCCATCTCGCGCGAGGCCCAATGCAAATCCTGACCCAACCGCCCGAGGTTTTCCTTCTCCGCTGCCACGCCCGCCAGGTCGCCGTTGTCGCGCGCGGTCTGCAACCGCCCCGCGGCGTCCTGGTAATCCGAATAAATTTTCGCATACCGCTCCCCCAGCCCCGTCGGCGGAGTGCCGTTTTCGGTGAGGAATTGCACGGCCCCCACCCGCATCGCGCGCGCCTGCGCGAGTGCGGCCGCCCGCTGCTGCGGCGTGGCCTCCGGGTCCTGCGCGGTGGCCACGAGTTGCGCCAGCCCTTTGTGCGTGCCGTCGAGGATCTGGTTCGAGGCCTTCGCTGCCATCTGGTTTTCCACGGTGCTTTCGATGCCGCCGTGCAACCCGAAAAGCAGGCTTTGCGTGAACCGCTCCCACGATGGGGCAATATCCGAGGTGTCGATCTTCCCTTTTTCGAGCAGCGCGTTCGCTGCGCCCAGTCCGGTGCTCGAGGCCTCGTTGGCAATCGTGGCCGCCGCCGTCCCCACCAGCGCTTTCGTGATGGGCGACGCCCCCTTGAGCAGCGGCGCGGCCGCGCCGGCGGTGAGCCGGTTGAGCGCCATGTAAACCATCATCTCCGGCACCGTGCGGATCGCCGCGAGCCGCGCCCTCATTGTGGCGTCCGCTTTCCCGGCGTCGCCCCCCTGCTGCG
>DASZPK010000350.1:0-1837 GCA_035550335.1 Chthoniobacteraceae bacterium
TGCTGCGCCGGCTTCATGGTTTTGATGCCAGCTTGACGCGGTCGCATTTAGCACCCGCTGTGCCAACCCCCGCGAAGATTGATTTTCCTCTGATGAACGGACTGGCGCTCAAAAAACGTCATGTTCAAAACCAGCCATTGCACAGGCCGGTGGGCAGACCCGTGTAATGGCTGCCATTACACCGTCAGGGTTTCCTACACAGCGTTTTGTCATGTGCCCCGCACGGGGCCTTGCGATCGCTCCCGGCGCCCCGCCAGTGACGCGGCGCGGGTCATGGTTTCATTCACGCCGGAATTCCGGAAAATCGGGACGGCCCTTACACGCATGTCATGACCGCAATCATTTTGTGTCATGTTCGAATGCCACATCCCCTGCACGGCGCGGCGGGCATCCGGGGCCGCCTTGAGCCTCGGGTTGTTTGCCACCGGCCAGTTCGGCGCATCGGCGACGAGGAAACGGGCGACAAGGGCGGAGGCCCGGGTTTCCGCCGCTTGCTTTTTCTTATTATTACCCAAGCCCGGGATTTGGTAATAATAAGAAAGCTGCGGGAAGGCCCGTTCACGAGCTACTGTAGCGTGCAAGCCTGCCCTGAGCTTTGTCGAAGGGTCCCCAGCGCAGGAGTGGCGAGCCGCTACGAAAGATGCTTGCGGAGTCCACCGCCTCCGCTGGGGACAGCGGACTCTACAGCTCCCGGCACCCATCAGCGCCTCGCAGTGCGCCTGGACGCCGTCTAATCGAGCAGAATAGGCGATTTTTCTTGACGGCTCACTGCGCCATATGTTAATACATCGCTCCATGCAAACCGCGCACGCCGGCATGACGCATTCCTCCCCTCTCCGCGATACGCTCGAATGGTGGGCGTCCCGCGATCACTTCGGCGGCTTCGCAACCGCAGGCGCAACGCTCTTCCCCGGCTGGACGCCGCGCCGCTCCTCCTGCCGCGCGCCGCGTCGCGAGGACCGCTCGCCTTCCTTCTCGCTCTATCGCGGCACACGGGGCGACTGGCGCTTTAAAGATCATGCCACGGGCGAAAAGGGCGGGCTGGTGGATTTTGTAATGCTCGCAGGGATGCCGCAGAAGGACGCCTGCCGCTGGCTCATGGATGCCGCTTGCGGCCATGCACAATATGCAACGACTTCCCCATCCACGCCGCGTGTGGCGCCGGTCGCATGGTCGCCCTACAAGCTTTCCATCCGCGAGTTGAACCGCACCAATGGCATGGCCGATGCTCTGGTCGCGCGCGCGGGTGTGCTCCGCCCCATTGCCGAGGCGCGCGGCTGGCAATACCACACGCTCCGCCGTCTCGCGCTCGATGATTCCCTCGGCCTGCACGAGGGGCGGCTCGTGATGCTCTACCCCACCGGCGCGAAGAAACGCTTCAAGCCGTTCGATCCTCAAGAGGCCCGCGTTTACGAAGGGCCGAAATTCGCCTGGATGTTCGGCAAACCCGATTCCCTCTGGCGCAGCCACCGGCTCAATGCGGAGACCCGGCATGTCCACATCACCGAGGGGGAGACGGACGCGATCACTCTCATCAACGCCGGTCTCGAGGAGAGCCTCACGGAGCGCGTGGTGGCCGTCCCCGGCGCTTCGTGCTGGCGCAACGAATGGGCGGGGCAATTTCGCGGGCTGCACGTCACTATCTGGCCCGACTTCGACGCACCCGGCCAGCGCCTTGCCGCGCGCATCTGCGAATCGCTGAATAATGTAGCTGCAAAAGTAGAGGCCGCCGCACTTTCCAACGACACTCTTTTTTCCCAAAAGGCTCACTGCGCCTGACGCTTTTAAAAATGAACCTTCAACGAAGAACAGTTGTAGCGTGCGCTGTCCCCAGCGC
>DASZPK010000351.1:0-2108 GCA_035550335.1 Chthoniobacteraceae bacterium
CTCCCACCGGATGATCACCGCCGCCGCAAAAGCGAACCTCGGCGCGGTGAACTACCATTTTGCCACGAAGGACGCCCTCATCGTCGCCGTCCTCAAGCGCCGCATGAAGCCCCTCAACATCGAACGCCTGGCGCTGCTTGAGGAATTCCAGCGCGCGGCCGGAAAGAAGCCGGTGCCGGTGCGCAAGATCCTCGAGGCCCTGTTCCGCCCGGCGATGGACACCCTCACCACACCGTCGAAGGGCGGGAAGAACTTTTTGAAACTCATCTCGCTTCTCCTCGCCGAGCCGGGGTCGTATCTGCTGCCGGTCATCAAGGAGGAGTTCGCGAATACCGCGCGGCGATTCCATGCCGAGCTTTGCCGCGCGCTGCCCGGCTCGTCGGAGGCGGAGATTTACTGGAAACTGCATTTTTCGATGGGGGCATTCGTCCACACGGTCGCACAGGCAAACGTGCTGAAACTCTCCTCACAGGGACTCTGCAATTTGTCATCCATCGACAACGCGCTTGACCGCCTCATTGATTTTTGCGCGGGCGGCTTTGAGACGAAAAACGATTCTATTACAAGGAAGGGGAAGTCATGAGCAATCCACCACAAACGGAAGAGCCGAAGGGCCGCCAGCGAAGCGAACCAGCTACTACGCCCGGGGCGGAAACGCCCGCGCCTGTACCAGTATCTCCCGCGCAAACGCCCGCTGAGAAAACTGCTCCGAAGAAACGCTCCGCCATGCGCCGCCCGGGCGTGATTTTGTTCATCATGCTCCTGCTCATCGCGGGCATTCTTTTTCTCGCGACGATCCTGGTCCACGTCTGGACGCACGAAACCACTGACGACGCATTCATCGACGGCCACGTGATTCTCGTCGCCCCGAAAATTTCCGGCAGGGTGAAGAACATCAACGTTCTCGACAACCAGGAGGTGAAAAAAGGGGACGTGCTGCTCGAGATCGATCCAAGCGATTACGATGCCGTGGTCGCGCAGAAGCAGGCGGCTCTCGAAGTGGCGCAGGCGAAGGAAAAGAGCGCCGAGGCCGCTGTCAACGAATCGAACGCGAGCGTCGAGTCGCTCAAGGCGGGTGTGCAATCGCTGCTTGCCTCGCAGGAAGTCACCCGGCTCTCGGCGGTATTGTCACACTCCGATTATACGCGCGAGCAATCCCTGGCAAAGACCGGCGTGGTATCCGCGCAGGATATTGAGCATTCCAAATCCGCCGCCGACACCGCTGACAAAAATCTGGAATCGAAGCAGAAGGAAGTCGCCGCAGCGATGGCGTACATCGGTTACGCGGAGGCGCAAAGCGCATCGTCCGAGGCTCAAAAAACGGCCGCCGAGGCGGATGTCAACCAGGCACAAGCCGAACTCGACCAGGCGAAACTCCAGCAATCATACACGGCGGTGACCGCGCCCGAGGATGGCCGCGTCACCAGCAAATCGGTGGAGACGGGCGATTACGTGCAGGTCGGTCAGGCGCTGCTTTCCATCGTGCCGCGCGAGGTGTGGGTCACGGCCAACTACAAGGAAACGCAGATCACCTACATGAAACCGGGCCAGGAAGCTCTCGTCGAGGTGGATGCCTACCCGGGGCGCAAATTGAAGGCGCGAGTGGACAGCATCCAGCGCGGCAGCGGCGCGCGGTTCAGCCTGCTCCCGCCTGAAAACGCCACGGGTAATTTCGTGAAGGTCGTCCAGCGCGTGCCGGTCAAGATCGTGTTCGACGAGGCGCCGGAGGTGCAGCAAGTGCTCGGCCCCGGAATGTCCGCCGTGCCGGATGTGAAGGTACGCGGCGGGGGCGAAGTGATTCTCATCGTCGGCATCTTTACGATTGCGGCAATACTCGTTGTGATCGTGCTCGGGTTCATCTGGCTCGGAAAAATCCGACGCGAACCGTAAACAGCCATGCCCACGCCCGCCGGCAAACATCCAGAATTGACCTGGCACCCGAGCCACAATCCGTGGCTGATTGCGGTGGCCGTGATGCTCGCCACGTTCATGGAGGTGCTCGACACCTCCGTCGCGAACGTCTCGCTGCCTCACATCGCGGGCAATCTCTCCTCGACACCCGAGGAGGCGACATGGGTGCTCACGAGTTACCTCGTTGCAAACGCCAT
>DASZPK010000352.1:0-1818 GCA_035550335.1 Chthoniobacteraceae bacterium
GGGCACTCGCACGGGCATCTCGGCGTCTTTTTGCCGTGGCTGAATGCGGCGTTCATTGGCGATGCGGTGCACGGGACGGCGAACCGCTTCCTCGACGGCCGCGCCGCGTTCGCGCCCACCTATATGTATGTCGCGGAATACCTGGGCACGATCGGCACGCTGCGGGCGATGAAGCTCGACCGCCTTTTCTCCTGCCATTGGCCGGATTGCACCGACAACGCGCAGGTCGAGAGCTTCCTGCGGGAATCGCGCGATTATGCCTGGCGGGCGCAGCAGGTGATCGGGGATTTTGTGAAGGCCGCGGGCGACAAGGGCGTCACGCTGCGCGATGTGTGCATGGGGGCGAAGGAAGCGCTCGGGAACTGGCCCGCGGAAAAAGACACGGAGACGCGCTCCATGGCGTGCGGGCATTTGCAGCGGCTGGTCGGCCTCGGGCTGGTGCGCGAAGTGCTCGAGCGGCCCGTGCGCTACATCTGGGAACCCGAGTGGAAAGGCCTGCACTGAGGCTTTCCGGGGGGCGTGGGTTGGTGGAATCATTCCTCGGACAGCAGCACGCCGCCGCCGCGGTCGGACCACGGCGCGAACCTCGATACGCCGCGCTTGGTGGTGCGGACGAACTCGATCACCTCGCGGACTTCCGGTATCTCGCGGATTTCCGGCGGCAGGTCGGCGAGGGCGGCGGCAAGGGGACGATTGCTCGTGCGAAATGCGAGCCGCAGCATCTCGCGCAGGGCATTGATGGATTCGCGCGCCATGCCGGAGCGCCGCAGTCCCACCGCGTTCAACTGCGTCACCGTGTTGGTGATCATTGAAATGAAAAACGGCGGCACATCCACATTGAAATTGGCGGCGTTCGAGAGCATCGTGAGGCGCCCCACGCGACAGAACTGGTGAATGGCGCAGTAGGAGCCGATGATCGCCCGCTCTCCCACCTGCACATGCCCGCCCAGCGCGCCGCCGTTCACGATCGTCACATCATCGGCGACGGTGCAATTGTGGCCCACGTGCGAATTCACCATGAAAAAGCAGCGGGAGCCGATGGTCGTGCGCGAGCCCGTGCCGGTCGGACGGTGGATCGTCGAGCCTTCGCGGAAAATGTTGTCGTCGCCGACCACCACTTCCGACTCTTCGCCTCTGAATTTCCGGTCCTGCGGCCAATCGCCAATCACCGCGTGCGGATGCACCGCGTTGCGCGCCCCCATCGTGATTGGACCGCGCAGCGTCGCATGCGCATGGATCATGCAGCCCGCTCCCAGCTTCACCGGCCCCTCGAGCACCGCGTAGGGCCCCACCTGCACGTCCGGAGCGAGCGACGCTTCGCGCGAAATAACCGCGGTCGGATGGATCATGATGCAAAAGTCTCCGGGGGGAGGTTGAGCAGCTTCGCCGCGATCGCCACGAGGTCGTGGCGCGCGCCGCGGAATGCCCAGACCTGGTTGGTGTCGGTGACGACCGGTTCGGGCATGGCGCGGTTGATGCCGGGAGTGTGAAACTCCATTTCGCCGAAGCCGCCGGGGCCGCTGTTGTGATTGTATGACTGAATGGAATCCTGCGTGCCGGAGGGCGTGTGAAGGGGGACATCGGCGTAGTGGCCGGAGGGGTCGTTGAGGAAATTGCGCACGACGAGCGTGGCGGCGCCGTCGGGGAACGGGTTGGAGAGAAAGGCCATGCGTCCGAGCGCTTCGGTCTTGCGGATGCCGATTTTGTGACGGCGGATCGAATCGAGCTTGAAACGCACGTGCGAGGCCGTGATGCGCAGATAATCCGGACCCGTCGGTTCGTAGTAGTCGGTGGTGACGGTTTGGCCCGCGGTGGGAA
>DASZPK010000353.1:0-3952 GCA_035550335.1 Chthoniobacteraceae bacterium
AATCCAGAACGTGATCATGAACATCGGCCTGCCAACCAGCGGCATCAATCTCGCGTTCAGCGACAGCGCCACCATCAGCCCCGCCGACGGCGAAATCCTCATCGCGCTCAATTCCGAAAAACACGGCCCGGTCGCCAAATACATGCAGCAACTCCGCATCGACCTGCACAAGCAGTTTCCCGACATGACTTTCTATTTCGCGTCGCCGGACATTGTGAGCCAGATCCTCAATTTCGGCATCCCCGCCCCCATCGATGTCCAGGTCGTCGGCCACGACCCCGACAACTACCGGATCGCTCAGGAGATCAGCAAAAAAATATCCGGCATTTCCGGCGCAGTCGATGTGCGCGTCCACCAGGTCGTGAACGGCCCCGAGCTCCGCATCAACGTCGACCGCACCCGTGCCGAGCAGATCGGCCTCACCCAGCAATCTGTCGCCAGCACGATGCTCGTCTCCCTCGCCTCCAGCGGGCAGGCCTCGCCGAACTTCTGGCTCAATTTCAAAACCGGCGTGAACTACACCGTGGCCGTCCAAACCCCGCAATACAACATGGACACGCTGCAGGAACTGGAAAATACCCCCGTCGCGGCCTCAGGCACCTTCCAGACCCAATTGCTCGGCAACCTCGCCACCATCGAGCGCCGCGAATCCCCCGTGATCGTCGACCATTACGACGTCCAGCCCGTCTTCGACGTCCTCGCCGCCACGCAAAACCGCGACCTTCGCGGCGTCGCCAATGACGTGCAAAAAGTGCTCGACGAATACAACCCGAAACCGTCCCTCTTCCAGCAGATTGGCAAAAACCTGTTCAGCGGGGTTGGCCTCGGGGACTGGGCCGACCAGCACGGCTGGTTCAAGACCCCGCCCTCGAAACTCCCCCGCGGCACCACCATCACCGTCCGCGGCCAGGTGCAAAGCATGAACGAATCCTTCTCCGGCCTTTTCAAAGGCATCGCCTTCGCCATCGTCCTCGTCTATTTCCTGATGGTCATCAATTTCCAGTCGTGGACCGATCCCTTTATCATCATCATGGCGCTCCCCGGCGCGTTGTGCGGTATCATCTGGATCCTGATTATCACCGGCACGACCATCAACGTCCCTTCGCTCATGGGCGCGATCATGGCCATCGGCGTCGCAACCTCCAACAGCATCCTGCTCGTGACCTTTGCCAACGACGAGCGCCGCGAAGGCAAAAACGCCTACGAAGCCGCCCTCTCCGCCGGCTACACCCGCCTGCGCCCCATCGTCATGACCGCCCTGGCAATGATCATCGGCATGTTGCCCATGTCGCTCGGCCTCGGCGAGGGCGGGGAGCAGAATGCGCCGCTCGGGCGCGCGGTGATTGGCGGGCTGGTGTTTGCCACATTCGCAACATTGTTTTTCGTGCCGGTCGTCTATAGTGTCCTGCGTCGCAAGGAAATCGGCGAGGATGCCGATGAGAAATTCAGACGCGAGGCCGGCGAAACCGAGGAAACCGGCCCCGCCGGAGCCACTGCATGAACAAGCCCGCCACCACATCCACGCCGCCGCATTTGAAATCGGAGCCGCATCTTGGCCACCGGCCGATCCATGTCCCGGTGTGGGTCTATTATCTCCTGGCGCTGGGGATCGTCGTGGCGGTCACGCTCGTGGCAGGCCGCCACATTCGCGTGTCGAAGGAGCTGAAGGAGAGCCAGGATGCGGCAACACAGACCACGGTCGAGGTGATGAGTTTCCAGCCCGACAGCTCGCCGCACGACCTCATTTTGCCGGGGAACATCCAGGCTTTCCAGGACGCGACGCTCTTCGCGCGCACGAACGGCTACATCAAGGCGTGGCACAAGGACATCGGCGCGCAGGTGAAGGCCGGGGACCTCATTGCGGAGATCGAGGCGCCGGACCTCGACGCCCAGCTTCGCCAGGCGCAGGCCAACCTCGACATCGCGAGCTTGAATTTCGAGCGCGAGAAGGACCTGCTCACGAAAAAGGTCGTGAGCCAGCAGGATTATGACACCGCCCGGACGAGTTTTGAGGCGCAGAAGGCAGCCGTCCAGAATTTGCAGGCGCAGCAGGGGTTTGAGAAAATCATCGCGCCGTTCGATGGCACGGTGACGAAGCGCAACATCGACGTGGGTGACCTCGTTTCCGCGGGGAGCACGACGGCGGGCACGCTCTTGTTTGAAATCCAGCAGAGCGATCCGCTGCGCATTTATGTCAACGTCCCGCAGACGAACGCCCCCGACATCCACACCGGCATGAAGGCGAAGATTTTGGTGAACGAATACCCGGGGCGCGATTTCGAGGGAACGGTCGCGCGCACGGCGGGGGCCATCGACCCTGCCTCGCGCACGCTGCTCACCGAGGTGGACATCCCGAACCCCGACGGCACGCTCTACGCGGGGATGTACGCACAGGTGAAATTTGTGCTCGAGGAAAAAGCGCCGCCCATCGTCGTGCCGGCGAATGTGTTCCGGTTCCGCGCAGGCGGGCCGCAGGTGGCGATCATCAAGGACGGCAACAAAATCCATTGGCAGGACGTGAAAGTCGGCCGCGATTTCGGCACGAAGATCGAGCTCGTTTCGGGAATTGACGAGCAGATGCAGGTGGTGAACAACCCGACGGACGATCTCGTCGAGGGCCTGGCCGTGCAGGTAAAGCAGGCGCAAGTCAAACCCCCGGCGGGTGCGGACAACCAGGCACCATCGGTGCCATCGAGCGCGGCGAAGCCGGCAGCGAAGGATTCGGCGGACGGGCAGAAGTGAGGAAATTTCAGATTTAAGATTTTGCTGAACTCGCGCGCTCCATTCTTTTCAAATCTTAAATCTTAGATCTGAAATCTTAAATTAATCGTCGTCCTTCTGCGGCGTGGGCGATGGCGATGGCTGGGCGTTTAGTTTCGCCCGCAGCGGCACCAGCTTCACCATCCACGCGGGCACATTTTTCGAGAGCGAGATTGCATAGTCGATCGAATCCTTGTCGCCTTTTGCGATGAGGCGGTCCACGTAATCCTTGAGGCTGACCTTGCTCCACGGCGAAATGGGGCGCGTCTCGACCTCGGCGAAATACCAGCGTCCGAATTGGCCCCACGCATCGGCCAGTTTCGCGGCGAGCAGTTTTTCGCGGAGGGCGTTGATGATGTCCATGTGCGCGTCGCGCGTCGTGTCGTAGTTGATTTGCGCCGCGGCAAAATCGGCGAGGTCGGCCAGCCACGCCGGGGCTTTGCCGTGCGGCGGCATGTCGTACACGTGGGCGGTGCCGTCCTTGGAAATCACCAGCAGCGATGTTCCGTCGGGATTGAACACGGCGCCCGTCACCTCGCCGCCGGTGCGCAGCGGGAGCGTGAGCGCGTCGCCGGTCGCGGCGTCCCAGACGCGCGCGGTGTGGTCGCGCGAGGCGGTGGCCACGAGCGAGCCGTCCGCGTTGAACACCGCCCAGGTCACCGCGTCGGCGTGCTGGAGCGGCGGCGTCACCGGCTCGCCGGTCTCCGCGTTCCACACGCGCGCCGTGTGGTCCCATGATGCCGTCACCACGCGCGATGCATCCGCGTTGAACGCCGCCATCCAGACCCAATACCCGTGCTGGAATACCGGCCCCAGCGGTTTGCCCGTTTTCGCGTCCCAGATCCGCGCGGTGCGGTCCGCCGATGCCGTGAGGATCCGCGAGCCGTCGGGACTGTACACCGCGGTGAAAATGTTGTTCTTGTGTCGCAGCGGCGGCAGCAGCGGCTTCGCGGTTTTCGCGTCGAGGATCGGGCAGACGCCATCCGCGTTCGCGATGATGATCCGCGAACTGTCCGGGCTGAAATTCACCTGGAACACATCGCCATGGCCCGTGGGCGGCTCCACCACCGATTTCCCCGTCGTCGCGTCCCACACGTGAGAATGCCCTTCCTCCGCCCCGACGCCCACGAGTTTCCCATCCGGGCTGAACCGCGCGAAATGCAACTCGTGCGCCTCCCGCATCGGCTCGAAG
>DASZPK010000354.1:0-3521 GCA_035550335.1 Chthoniobacteraceae bacterium
AGCAGATCGGCATGGGCCTTGCCGACATGACCAAAACGAAGCTCTTCCCCGTGGTCGTGCGCACGGAGATCGATTACCGCCGGCCCGCCGCGCTCGGTGACAAGCTGGTCGTGAAAGGCTGGCTCGATAAATTCGAACGCACGCGGTTTTGGGTCGCCTTCCAAATCACGCGCCCTTCCGATGGCACGCTCATCGCCGAGTGCCGCCAGACGATGGCCCTGGTGCAGATGCCCGAAGGCAAGCCCGTGCGGCTGCCGAAGGATTGGGACACGCTCTTTGCGCATCTCAAGGGTTAGCGCGTCGAACGAGCGGCTTCACTTCCGCTTGCATCCGTGGCCTTGCTCGTCTTGATTCTGCCCACGCATGAGCGTCATCGAAGCCAACAATCTCACCAAAATCTACCGCACCTACAAACAGGAGGGGGGGCTTTGGGGTGCGGTGAAGGGGCTTGGCAAACGCAAATACGACGAGGTGCGCGCCGTCGATGGCGTGAGCTTCAAGATTGAGGAGGGGGAGCTGATCGGTTTCCTCGGGCCGAACGGCGCGGGTAAAACAACCGTTTTAAAAATGCTCTCCGGCCTGCTGAACCCCACCTCGGGAGAGGCGCGCGTGCTCGGGTTCGTGCCATGGGAGCGCAAGGACGCGATGAAGCGCCAGTTCGCCCTGCTCATGGGGCAGAAAAATGCGCTCTGGTGGGACCTCCCGGCGCGCGAATCGCTCGAGCTGAACCGCGTGATCTACGGCATCGAGCGCGACAAATTCGAGAAGATCGTGAGCGGCCTCTCGGAACTGCTCGACGTGACCGACAAGCTCAACGTGATGGTGCGCGAGCTCAGTCTCGGCGAGCGGATGAAGATGGAACTTATCGCCGCGCTGCTCCACGCGCCAAAGGTGCTCTTCCTCGACGAGCCGACCATTGGCCTCGACGTGGTGAGCCAGAAAAAAGTGCGCGAGTTTTTGCGGCAATACAACGGCGAGCACGGCATCGTGACGATGCTCACGAGCCATTACATGCAGGACATCGAGGCGCTCTGCAAACGGGTCATAATCATCGACCATGGCAAGATTTTCTTCGACGGCTC
The DNA here is from genome assembly GCA_035550335.1 of Chthoniobacteraceae bacterium. Taxonomy (GTDB): domain Bacteria; phylum Verrucomicrobiota; class Verrucomicrobiia; order Chthoniobacterales; family Chthoniobacteraceae; genus DASZPK01. The sequence continues at coordinate 1,083 of DASZPK010000354.1, forward strand.
GCTCGAATCGATCATCGACCGGTTTTCCACGCACAAGCTCCTGAGCCTCGTCTTCGCCGCGCCGGTGGCGGAGGATTTTGCGAAATACGGCGAGGTGACCGAGCGCACCCCGCAGACGCTCACGCTCAAGGTCCCGCGGGCGAAGGTCACCGAAATCTGCCGCGCACTGCTCGACACGTACGACGTGACCGACATCAACGTGCAGGAGCTCCCGGTGGAGGAAGTGATCCGACAGTTGTTCGGCGAGAACGGGACGGCGTAGATTCAACTGCGTGTCGCAGCAGTTTCCGGGGAGGATACGCGTCCCGCGTGTCCAGTTCGGCGTCCCGCCGAACAACCGGGAGGACGCGGCGTCTGGGATTGTGTAAGGATCGGAAGGTTTATCTCAAGACGGTACGTCTTTTTTGTTTCCGGCGGGACGCCAGAAACTGGACACGCGGGACGCGTATCCTCCCCGGAAGTTGCTTGCGATACCTTGCTCGCCCGATCAGCGCCGCGTGGCGACGCGTAATTCCTGCACGTAGGCCGGATTGACCTCGAAGAGCGTCTCGTCGAATTTTTCCGGCGCCACTTTGTCCGAGATCGGATGCGTTTCCACGAAACCCGCATCGAGCAGGCCGTTGAGGATGTCCACCAAATCCTCGGTATCCATGTGCGTGCGGTCGCGGATTTCCAAGCCGGGCGTGCTCGACGTAAAATCGATGCAGCGCACGACCGCCGCTTCACGACCGCTGAGTTTGATTTTACGCATGACTGCTTTTCGCCGCTGGAGGTAAAATTATCCCGCATGACCGCGGGTTTTTCAAGGGCAGTTTTACACCCGGGAAAAATTTTCGTTTTGCCGAATGCCCGGATGGGAGTATCATTTAGTCATGAAGACCAAGCGTGTTCTTCCGGCAAAAATCGCCAATCACGCGGAGGGCATGGGCGTCCCCAACACCGACTTGGTGAGGCAGAGGGCAAAGGAAATCGCCAGGATCAACGGTCGCAGCGTTTACAGCGATGCCGACTGGCAGCAGGCCAAGCTGGAACTGCACGGCAGCGCAACTCCCCCCGGCGACGATGGCGACGAAATGCTCGAATCCTTTTCCGAGCGCGACATGGTGCCCGGCATCCTCGGGCGGCACACCGAAAACACGGCGCTCGAGGACGCCGGGAATGTCATCGAAGAGCTGGTGAGCGAGGGGTTGGACGAGGCCGTCCACGACCAGATGCTGGAGGCGAGCAAAATCGAGGACAGGGCGGAGTAAAACAAGCGTTGCCGCTTTTAGCCGCGGTAGATGTCGTGGGTGCCGATATCCACGCTCACGATCCTATTTCCTTCGACGTAAAAAACCGATCGCAAGTCGTTTTCAACGCAGACGGAATGAATGGTTTTCCCGTAAATGGCGGAGAGCTTGTGAATCTTGTGGGTGCCAAGCCTCGGATCGAAAGGGTTTTCCTTGAAGATTTTGAAGGCCATTTTTGCAGAGCGCTTTTGGCCGGGTGAAAGACGGGCCAAGGCCTTGCGAAACGAAGGCGTGGTTTTGAAAATGTAACTCACTGCGAGTCGAGTTCCCGCAGCGCGTCATCGAGATCAATCAATTCGCCGCGTTTTGCCTCGGCCATGCTCTGGCGCAGGGATTCGGGCAGGTCTCGCTCGGTCAATTCCTTGAGTTTCTCGAGTAGTAGAAGCTGCTCGCCGCTGGGCAAGGCTTCGATTTCGTGGAGAATGTCTGTGACTCCCATGCCCCTATTTTAACAGCGGAGCGCAGTCCCCGCAATGGATTTGCTGGCTTCAAAACAGAATCGCATTTCCCGCATTGCATTTTTGCGCGCGCGATTCTTCAATGGGCCGGTGGCAGACGATTTCATTTCCCGCACCATCGATGCGCCCGACACGCCGTTCGACATCTCGCTGCGTCCGCCGATGTTCAGCGAGTTTGCGGGGCAGGAGAAGGTGTGCGAGCGGCTGGAGCTGATGGTCGAGGCATGCAAGCAGCGCGGCGATGTGCTCGAGCACATCCTGCTGAGCGGGCCGCCGGGCCTTGGGAAAACGACGCTCGCCTACATCATCGCGAATGCGATGGGAGTGAATATCAAAAGCACCAGCGGGCCGGCGATCGACAAGCCGGGGAATCTCGCGGGCCTGCTCACCACGCTCGAAAAAGGGGACGTGCTTTTCATCGACGAAATCCACCGGCTCCAGCCCGCCATCGAGGAGTATCTCTATCCCGCGATGGAGGATTACAAGCTGGACATCGTAATCGACCAGGGGCCGAACGCGCGGAGCATCCAACTCAACCTCCCAAAGTTCACGCTCATCGGCGCGACGACGCGGGCGGGGATGTTGAGCGCGCCGTTGCGGTCGCGTTTCGCGATCAACAGCCGGCTCGATTTTTACACCGCAGAGGAGTTGCAGAAAATCGTGCGCCGCAGCGCGGGGCTGATCGGCGTGCA
>DASZPK010000355.1:0-7231 GCA_035550335.1 Chthoniobacteraceae bacterium
CCAGGAACTAGGAACCTTGAACCCCCTTAAACCATGAGATCGAAAGTCGTCAGCGTCCGCATGCCGTGGCCCCTTTACGAATGGAACCTCGAGCGCGCCCGCACCATGCGCCCCGTGCCGTATAAAAACGTGGGCCGCTACCTGCTCGGCATGAACATCCACGACGTGCTCGTGCAGCGCGACCACACCCTCACCGTGGAGGTCGCCAACGCCGGCATGGACGAGCAGGACCGCGAGATCAAAAACCTGATCGACGCCAGCAGGAGCGGCGAAAAGCTGAGCGGAAGCTGGCTGCGCCACCTCATCGAGGAATGCATCAAGGAAGCCGAGAGCAAAGTCAGCCCCGACGAAGTGGAAACCCGCCTCGCGAAAAAAATCAAGGCGCGCCTGCTGGAGGGGAAGCTGGGTGGGAAGAAATAGATGCTCATGTTTATGAAGAAAAAAACGGAAACGATCGGGGGGGTGCTGCGGTTCTTTATTGACGCAGAGCCCGACCCAATGATCATCCGCTGGCCTCCGGATGCCTTTGCCTGCGCAGCGTTGCTGTTGGAAAAAAGCGGCGCGTATCTTGCGGCATTGAGCGGCGAATTATCACCCGCAATTAAAAGTAACATTTCTTGGCAAAAGCACGCTAAACAACTTGGCGATAAATGGCGCACATCTGCCATGCTTGGCAAAAACCCGCCGAGACAGATCACGGCGCTGTGGAAAAGGATCCTTTCCGCATTGCACCAGCCTCTCAGTTGCATCGCACAGAAGAGGGGCACCGATATTAGAAACACGCTGATGGAAATACTCGCCGCCGCGGACGAGGCTTGTGCTGGCGCAGGCATTTGGGACGATTTTCTGGATCAGTTCGACAGCCAGTGCATACAGCACTTGGTGGCGCAACTGGAAACCAAGGCGCCGTCGACTCTCTGCAAGGAGATTCCTGCCGACAAATTGTGCGTTCTGCCAAAAATGCACACACCGCAATTTGGGATCACGATCCGGTCTCTCTCGCACAATCTCAGCCTACTCCTTGCAAGCGAAGTGCGCCCCATCTGGCAGCCGCTGATTGCCGGGGATCTGCCCAGAGAGCGCCATGGTTTGAACGTTCTTGTTGTCCCGTGGCCGTTGCAAATCAGCCCGGCCGCGTTTTCCGAAAGCCCTGACAAGCCGCTGAACGCGGATCACAGCCGGTTCCGCCACTTCGATTATAATGGCGCAAGTCGCGGCCCCTTCGACATCCAAAAATTGGAAAAACTGGTGAACCAGGCCCGCCAGGAGACCGGCTCGGTTGACATCATCATCCTCCCGGAGCTTGCTTTGCGATCAAGTGATTTCAAAAAAATTTCGAAGCTGGTTTCCAAAATGACTCCACGGCCAATCGTTATCGCAGGAATTTCAAAACCCGGGCCCAGCTCGGACGACAAGCCGCTCAACTCCTGCATGACAATCGTCCCGGTGCAAGGCAGCCAATCTGTCTTTTACCAGCATAAACATCATCGCTGGCTGATGGACGGAAATCAGGTCCGGCAATACGGTCTTGGCGGCGTTCTGGATCCTACGATCGATTGGTGGGAGAACATGCATCTCTCCCCGCGCGAACTTCGATTTGTCTCCTGCTACCCGTGGCTCACGTTCTCCAATTTGATTTGTGAAGATCTCGCGCGCCCCGACCCTGTGACCACGCTATTGCGCGCCGTCGGGCCGAACCTCGTCTTCGCCTTGCTTATGGACGGCCCCCAACTTGCCAGCAGATGGCCGGCAAGGTATGCCACCGTTCTCGCGGATGACCCTGGCTCTTCCGTGTTGACTGTTTCATCCTTGGGCATGGTCAAATTATCCAGACCGCCCGGCAAGCCGGAGTCGCGTATCGTGGCTCTCTGGAAAGACGCCCGGTCGGGAGCCCCGTTGGAGATCGAATTGCCGCACGATCACCAAGCCATCCTCCTTTCGCTTTCCCATGAAATGCGCAACGAGGTCACCGCTGACGGACGCAATGATGGTGGCGCGGCATCCTACCTTTCCTTGTCCGGAATCCACCCGATTAAAATTGGACATAAGCCGTAAAATTTCTTATAATACCCCTATGTCAGGCGTAAAAACTCATCGAATAGGGGGCATCCGATACTTGAGTCCATTTGAAGCGGGCAAGCAGGTTGAGGAAGCCATCAAGTTGGCCTTGGCCGCGTTACCGGCAGGGCAAAGAAATCTCACTAAAAGCGCCAGGGCGGGAATAAGCCGTTTTAGCTTGGACAAAAAAGTAGCCAGCACTTCCCGTAAAACAGTCCATGCGACTGGGCGCAATGGCGCCGGGTCAAAGAGACGCGTTGGCAAGGCCAAAAAAGCCCCCGCTTCGAAATAGCTACCCTTCCGCCTTCCCGCTCCCGTCCGCTTTTTTCGGCGGCGCGATCAATAGTTTCTTCGATGGCGGCGGCACGAATTTCGATTTCCCCGGCGGCATCGCGTTGTTCTTCGGGACGAAGCTCCGCCCGCCCGGTGTGCGCGGATGCGCGTGTCTCATTCGCTTTTGCATGGGGCCACCCTATCCCTTGCGCCAGGGAAGGCGAGGTTTGTTTGGTCAGTCTCCCATCCCGGGAATCATCGCGCGGTAATAATCACGTTTCGCCGGGCTCGATGCGGAGCGCAGCCGGAAGATGTTTCTCCAATTGGCGGACGATCCGGACCCATGGGTGCGGCAGTTTGTTGCGGAAGGATTGGCGGGGCAATTTGAGAGGGGCGATGTGAAGAGTGCCATCGCGGGGCTGTTAAAGGACAAATCGCCCTCTGTCGTCTTCATGACCGTCCTTGCAGTCGGGGCCGGAAAAGTGCATCCCGGAACTTCGTGCATTGTCAAAATGCCGCGATCCCGAAACAGCCAGCCTCGCCGCCGGCAAGCTGAAGGACTTGGAAGGCGGGCATTAGAGGATTGATCGCGCTAGTGTCGCTGCGTAATATCGCACCCGCGTTTCCGCATGAAAAAAACCCCCGCAAAACGAAAATCCCCGCAGGAGAAAAAGCGCCTCTCACTCGAGCGCGATTGCAGGAACGTGTACGGCCAGACCACCGGGGGGTCGCGCAAGGGCATCCGGAGGCGCAAACGCTGGGTGAACCGCACCCACCGCCGCGCCGCCGTCCAGACGCTCTCCCAAGTGCAACTCGATGCCGATCAACTCTCCACGGAGGTCGGCGCGCTCAAGCGCAAATCGTGGAAAAAATCCCCCGACAAGCCGCTCGGCGCGATGCTGCTGGACGATGAGAACCGGGCCCTGGGCCGCGATCTCGAGGAGCGTACCAGCGCAGCCCCGGATTTTCCCGACCGCCTGGAAAAGTGGCTGGCGCGATCCGGGCTCAACGCCACGCAAGTCCGCATGATGATGCGCAGCGTGCGCGCCGTGGTGAAGGACCGCCATTCCACGCATCTCGAGTTGAACTTGAACCGCGAGGAGGCCGGGCTGGTGCGCGATTTCCTCAATCGCCACGCATGAACACCCCCATCGGCGAACGCATCTGGAAACGCGAGGAGGCCCGCGACGGCCAGGCCGCGCTCATGATCGCCATCACGCTCCGCCACGGCGACCAGTTGCAAAGGCAATTCGAGCCGTTCATCGCCGCCACGAAGCAGTGGTGGCGCGCGTCGCACGGCGCAAAGGAGCGCGATTTTCTCATCACCGTGGCCGATGAAGCCACGCGCCCGCCGGCGAACCGGCTGGACAAAACGGCGCGGCGCGCGGCACAATGTGACCGCCTGTTTAAACACGTATGAAAACCGATTACGAAAGACCCGTGGTGGTCTGGCTGGTTTATTTGGCCGCGGGAATCGTGGCCGCCATCGCATTGTGCCTTGCCTTCGTCGCCTTCCTGCACGATGCGGGCGTGGGATTTGTGGCGCCCCTCCTCCTGGCTGCGGGCATCTTTCTCATCGGCTACGTGCTCGATCTCCTCGCGCGCATTCTCCACGAAGCCACGCGCATCCGCGTGAAACTGGAAGGGCCGGTCACGGTGGCACCGCCGGCGCATGAGGAAGTGCAATACTTCCTGCAGATCAACGAAAAATCGACCGGGCCGTTTCCCTTGAAGGTCCTGCTGAACCGGCTGCGCATGGGCACGCTGCTCGGAGCCGCGCAAGTGCAGCGCATCGATGGCGGCAACTGGGTCCCGCTGGAAACCCTCGAGACATAGCGGGGATTTTTCCGGGCGGCGGCGACCGCTTAGTTCCCTTCCACTACGCCCTTCCAAAAATCCCATTGCTCCGCCGCCACCGCGTCGCCCGTGATCGCGTCGTCGCGGTCCAATCCACTCCATGTGTCCGCAACGATTTCGCGCGGCGGGCGCTCCCCCATGCACAGCAGCACACGGTGCGCGGAGGCGAGCTCCTTCGGGCGGAGTTGTGCGTTGTTGAGCGCCGACTCGAAAAACGCCGCCGCCTTCGCGCCGTGCAGGAGACCCAGCGTCACCGCGATCTGCGGCGAAACGAAACTCCCCGCGTTGAAACGGAAGCACAGGTCGTCGAAAAAACCCCGCGTGCGGCTTGCGAGCAGGCACGCGCACCCGGCGAGCGAATGCCGCCAGTTCGCGGTGCGGATGATCTCCGCCCAGTACGCCGGCTCCTCCGCCAGTCGTGCCGCCGCGCGCCGGAAGATTTCGAGATCGCGCGCCGCACCCGCCTCGCTCCACCCCAGATTCAGCGGGCAGAGGTAATACGGCACGCCCCGCGCATCATTCCCGAGCCAGTCGAGGATTTTCGGGTCGGGTTCGTCATCCATCGCGGCCATGCCCCAAACATGCAGCCGCCGCGCGCGCGGTGAAAGTGAAATTATTTTTCGCCCGCGCTATTCCAGCCCCCCGGCAATCTTGCTCCCCGCCCATTTGGAAATGAACCAGAGCGCGAGCCCGGCCAGCACCATGAGGATGCCGATCTCCACCTCCATCCTGAAGGGATCCAAAGCTGGTGAAAAAGGCATCGGCCGGCCGTTCAGGAAGAAGCTGGTCTCTTCGGGCATGGGGGCGTTCACCGAGAATTTCATGTACAGGCCGGCAGCCGCGTCCAGCAAGCCCCTGCAAAGAATGCCGAGCGCCACCAGCCGGAGCAGGACCGTGGCAAGGGAGGAAGGTTTCATGGTGTTATAACATGTGAAAACCCGCGGGACGGAGTCTGCGGCATCCGGCGCACGAATGCAACCGGCAAAAATCGCCCGGGGCGCGCTAATTCAAATCGCAGGTGGGCGATGGGAGCCTCATGTCGCTTCCATACCATCAGCAGTTTGCGGCTTGGCCTTGATCCAACCCCATGGTCGCGTGTCGTTTACATCAATCCTGAAAGGATTGAATCCCATAGCCCAGGGTTGGTCCCGCACGGCGGGAACTACCCTGTGTAAAACACAGTTAAACAACACAACTCTGAAGGAGTTGAATCAAACGCCGCTTCACCACCAGCGCTCAGTCCCACACATAGCGTTCATCGAATTCGATCTCATAACGGCGCAGCAGACGCCGGAACTCATCTTGAAAATCGATTCTTATGGGGAGAGTGAGCGTTCCGGGGGGTTGATTCAACTCTTTCAGAGTTGGGTGCGTTCATTGCGCCTTCCCAGGGTAGTTCCCGCCATGCGGGACCAACCCTGGGCTATAAGATGATGCCCCTTCAGGGCATTCAAGACGGTTGTTATCCACGGTTGCTATCCCGGCTACAATCTTGGGTTGCCATCCATGGGGCTCGGGGCGCGCATTCGTGGACAAACCCAACGCCTCCCGTCGCCCAAATCCCGCTTGCAAATGCACCGGGAACGCAGAAGCTAATCGGCACGCATGCAAGAATCCTCCTCGATTCGCTGGCCCGCACGGCTGCTTCTGCCCGCTGTTTTTTTTCTCGCCCGCGCTTTCGCGGCCGACCCCGCGCCCGCGGCTTCGCCAACAGCTTCCGCTTCGCCTGCGCCCGTCGCGACGGCGGGCACACCGTTTACACAACAGGCCAACGTTGTCATCCTCGCCGGGCTGCCGGGCGATATCGAGAGCGAACACCGGTTCGAGGAGGAGGCGAAGCAGTTGCTCGACAGCCTCGCGCGCAAGGAGGACAAGCCGAAAAGCGTGCATGTGCTGATCGACGATCCCACCGCCATCACGCTCCCGCAGGGGCTCGACGGCGATGTTAAACAAGCGTCACGCGATAATTTCCTCGCGCTCGCAAAAACCCTCGACGCTGCCAGCCCCCTCGTGGTGTTCGCGTGGGGGCACGCGGGGATGATCCGCGATACGCCGGTGCTCCATGTGCGCGGGGAGCGGATCACGCCGGCGGATTTCGCGACGCTCGCGGCGGCCACGGCGAAGGCGCCGTCGCGCTGGATGCTCATTTTCCGCGGCAGCGGGAGTTTTGCAAAAGCGGTGCGTTCGGAAAACACGGACATCGTTTCGAGCGAACTCGACACCGTGTTTGGCAGCGACCCGGTGAGCGTGGATATCCTGACGGGCATCCTGCACGAGCACGCTGGCCTCGATTTCCCCACGCTCGCCTCGCTCTACGGGCAGAAGACCGTGGCGTGGTACAACGACAAAAATCTCGCCCGCCAGGAGGAGCCGACGCTCTGGCACGCGAACGACGACCCGAAGATGATCGCGCAGATGAAACCCGCCACGGTCGCGGTCACCTCCGGCACCGATGGTTCGCCGTCAACCGCGCCTGCCGCCGGCGCGTGGGGCGATGTGAAGCCGGTCGATCCCGCGCAATTTCCCGACGACGCCGTGGTGCTCCGCCGCTCGATCCAATACGTGCTCGGCGAATCGCCCGCCATCTCCGAGGAGCGCGACGAATACATCCAGATCCTCACCGCAAACGGCAAGGAATACGGCGACTTCGACATCTCCTATTCGCCGCCGGAGGAGACGGTCACGTTCCTCGATTGCGAGGTGCGCCGGCCCGACGGCACCATCATCTCGCTCGATCCCGACGAAATTCGCGAGGCGCAGAATAACAACGACCTCGGCGATTACCACACCGAGCACCGGAAGATTTTTTCGCTCCCGCACGTCGAGCCGGGGGCGATCCTGCACGTGCATTACCGCAGCGAGTGGAAGCGCTCCCCGCTGCCGCACTCGTTCCTCGAAATCCCCCTCGCGCAATCCATCCCCATCGTGGACCAGCGCATCGAGGTGCGCCTTTCGAGCAAATCGGCGTTCCATTTCATCTTCGACGACGCCGCGGCGCAGGACCCCGTGCTCTCGAAATCGCGCGAGCCGCGCGTGGCGCAGA
>DASZPK010000356.1:0-2205 GCA_035550335.1 Chthoniobacteraceae bacterium
CGGCGAGCAGCTCGGCGTCATGAAGCTGCCCGACGCATTGCGCAAAGCCCAAAGCCTCGGGCTGGACCTCGTGGAGGTCGCCCCCAACGCCAATCCCCCCGTTTGCCGCATCATCGATTTCGGCAAATTCCGCTATCAGCAGGCCAAGCAGGACAAGGACAAACGCCAGGCCTCCAGCAAGCTCAAGGAAATCAAATTCCGGGTCAATATCGACCCGCACGATTATCTTACCAAGGTCCGCCGCGGCGAGGAATTCCTCGACAAGGGGAACAAGGTGAAGGTGCAGCTCCAGTTCCGCGGGCGCGAAATGGCCCACCAGGATCTCGGCATGGCCCTCATGCGCCGCGTCAAGGAAGACCTGAACACCATGGCCCAGGTCGAAATGGAGCCCAAGCTCATGGGCAAGAGCATCAACATGACTCTCTCCCCGCTCCCCGCCAACAAGCGCAAACGCAAATTCGAGCCCCACACCGAGGAAGAACTCCAAGCCCTCGAAGCCCAGGGCGATCACGACCACGGCGAAGGCGACCACGACGATCACGAAGAGCATGAGGAATCGTGAGGCGCTGATCGGCGCGCAGAACCGCGATCGGTTCCTTTAGCCCCGGCAGGGGCGATGGATATTAGCCGGGGGTGATAACCCCGGTTCGTCAACGAATCTACCAAGAGCCCTGGAGGGGCGACGGAAACGGGCCGCATCACACAAACGGCTGCGCCTTCCGGCGCGGCCGGGAGATTTCGCCCCACGCAAGTTTTACACTTCGTTTACAATTATTTCCTTTGGGCACATACTGGCTTTACAAAGCTGTTGTTCAATCACCCCCAAGAAACGGCGGATTACGCCGGAGCAATCAAACCCCGAAAAGCCTATGGAAACAAAACTCATCCCGCCGACGCGGCTTCCCGCGACGGCTGCCAAATGCCTCGGCGCGTGCCTCGATGCCGCGCGGAATCTGGGCCTGCATGCCGTTGTGCTTGCGGCGATCACCCTCTGCCTCACGAAATCAAACGCCGACCCGGCGCAGAACCAATCCGCCCTCGCGAAGACCTGGGCGGCGTCGATCCAGGCGGAGGAAAACAAAAATTACGACGATGCCCTCGACCAGGTGAGCTCCTACCAGCAGCAGGGAGGCGACAAGTTCATGGCCACGCTGCGCACCGCGTGGCTCTGTTATTTGAAAAAGGATTACGCCGAGGCGGCGGCGTTCTACGCGCGCGCCAGCCAGATGCAGCCAAACGCGATCAACCCGCTGCTCGGTATCCTGAACGTGGCGCAGGCGCAGAAGGACGCCACGAAAATCCGCGCCGCGGCGGAGACGATCCTGCGCATCGAGCCGTCCAACTACCGCGCGCAGATGGCGCTCGGGGGAGCGGCCTACGCGGCGAAGGATTACCGCGGCGCGCTCGCCTCGTACATGCGGGTTCTGGTTTATTATCCCGACGACACGGACGCCACGAGCGGCGCGGCGTGGTCGTCCTATTTCCTCGGCGACATGGAGAAGGCGTACGCCGGGTTCAGCAAAATCCTCTCGGTGAACGCCGATTATCCGTACGCGCAGCAAGGCTACTCGCTCACGGCGGGGAAGAAATCGGCCACGGGTTTGCAAACGGGGTCGCTGCAGCCCGGGGCGGGACTGTGATGCCGCGGGAGTAATTTAACATTGTCACACACCATGGCCACGCAACTTTCCGATTTGCTTTTGAACGACCGCGGGTTTGCGTTTGACCCGGTCGGCGGCGACACGTTCCAGCTCAGCGTCACGGGGCTGCGCGTGGTGCGCCTGCTCCAGCAGGGGGACGGGGAGGAGGAAATCCTCGGGCACATCCTCGGGGAATACGAGGTGGACGAAAATACGGCCCGGCGCGACCTGCACAGTTTCCTGCGCGCGCTGGAACAACTGGGGTGGAAGCCATGAGCGCGCCCCGCATAGCCGTCAGCGGTTTGCATCGCGGGGAAAATCCGCAGCCGGGGGCGGGGATCATGCGGAGCATCCGCGCGGAGCATCCGGGTGCGTTCATCGCGGGGCTGGTTTACGACGCGATGGAGAGCGGCATTTACGTCGAGGGAGGCCCGGATGTGACCTACGCGATGCCGTATCCCACCTCGGGCGCGGAGGCGTTCCTCAAGCGGCTCGACCACGTGCTCGAAAAAACGCCCGTCGATATTTTCATCCCGACGCTCGACGCGGAAATCGAGCTCCTCTC
>DASZPK010000357.1:0-7716 GCA_035550335.1 Chthoniobacteraceae bacterium
TTGCTCGCGGCGCGCGGCGGCGCGATGGAATTGGAACAACGGGCGGAAGGACCGGCGCCCTACAAACATCATGCGACGAAAGTCTCGGTGCGCCTTTTGGAGGATGGGATGGTGAGCATTTGCGTGGAGAAGGAGGCCGGGGAGATCATGATCGAGGGCGGGGAGGAGGCGCTGGAGCTCTTCGCGCGCAATGTGGAATCGTTTGGGAAATATTCGCCGCCGGGGCAGCATTGGCATGTGGAGTATTTCGAGGGGCACGCGTGCCTCGCGCCGGGGTCGTTTCCGTGCGTGATGATGATGGGGTGAGCATACAATATTCACGGGGAACGCTGCGCGTACGCGATGATTCAACTCTTTCAGAGTTGTGTTGTTTGACTGCGTTTTACCCAGGGTAGGCCTTCTCCCGCCCATGCGGGATTCGGCCAACCCTGGGCTGAGGGATTAAATCCTTTCAGGATTTTGCAATACCGGGCGCCTTACATCGCTTTCGACGAGGCGCGTTTGCGCTGGTTGGCGTCGAGGATTTTTTTGCGGAGGCGGAGGCTCTTCGGGGTCGCCTCGACGTATTCGTCGGGGGCGATGTATTCGAGGGAGCGCTCGAGGGTCATCTCCAAGGGCGGGGCGAGGGAGATGCCTTTGCCGTCGCCCTGGCTGCGCATGTTGGTGAGCTTTTTGGCCTTGCAGGGGTTTACCGGCATGTCGTCGGGGCGGGCGTTTTCGCCGATGATCATTCCCTCGTAGATTTCGGCCTGGGGCCCGATGAAGAGGCGGCCGCGCTCCTGGATGGTTTCCAGCGCGTAGCTGGTGCTGACACCATTTTCCATGGCGACGAGGACGCCGTTGTTGCGGGTGGGGATGTCGCCCTTGTGCGGGCCGTATTCCTTGAAGATGTGAGACATGATGCCGTGGCCCTTGGTGCAGTTCACGAGGTCGGTCTCGAAGCCGATGAGGCCGCGCGTGGGGACGACGGCCTGGACGGTAACGCTGTGGGGGTTGTGCTCCATGTGGGTGATGTCGGCTTTGCGGCCGGCGAGGGACTGGAGGATGTCGCCGAGGTTTTCGTTCGGCACGTCGACGAAGAGATTTTCCATGGGCTCGAGGAGGTGGCCCTGGTCGTCGCGCTTGTAAATCACCTCGGGGCGGGAGACGAGGACTTCGAAGCCTTCGCGGCGCATTTGCTCGACGAGGATGGCGATCTGCATTTCGCCGCGGGCCTGGACTTCGAAGCGGCCGGCGGTTTCGGTTTCGGAGACGAGAATGGAGACGTTGGTGCGCGTCTCGCGGATGAGGCGCTCGCGGACCTGGCGGGCGGTGAGGAGCTTGCCTTCGCGCCCGGCGAGCGGGCCATCGTTGATGCAGACCTGCATGGTGATGGTCGGCGGGTCGATGTCGATGAATGGCAGCGGGAGGCGCTCCTCGCTGTCGGTGATGGTCTCGCCGATGAAGGCGTCCTCGAAGCCGCAAATGCCGACGATGTCGCCTTCGCTCGCGTGCTGGGTTTCCACTTTCGCGAGGCCGACGTGGGTGAAAATCGCGGTGACGTTGGCGCGCTCGCGCTTGCCGTCCTTCGCGATGCGGACGACGGTGTCGCCGACTTTCACGCGGCCGCTGACGATGCGGCCGTAGGCGATGCGCCCGAGATAATCGCTGTAGTCGAGGTTCGAGACGAGAAATTGGAAATAGGTGACGTTCGACTTCGGCGGCGGCGGGATGTGCTTTACGATGGCCTCATAGAGCGGCTCCATGGTTTCGGCGGGCTGGCCGAGCTCGCGCATCGCGTAGCCGTCGCGCGCGCTGGCGTAGATGACGGGGAAATCGAGCTGCGCGTCGGTGGCGTTGAGCTCGACGAAGAGGTCGAAAATGAAATCGAGGACCTTGTGGGGGCGGGCGTTTTCGCGGTCGATCTTGTTGATGACGACGATCGGCTTCGCGCCGTTATCGAGGGCTTTTTTGAGGACGAACTTGGTCTGGGCTTGCGGGCCGTCATGGGCGTCGACTACGAGCAGGACGCCGTCGATCATCTTCATGATGCGCTCGACCTCGCCGCCGAAATCGGCGTGGCCGGGAGTGTCGACGATATTGATGTGGTAGTCGTGCCATTTGAAGGCGGCGTTCTTGGCGCGGATGGTGATGCCTTTTTCGCGCTCGAGGTCCATCGAATCCATGATGCGGATTTCGCTGGCCTTGGCCTCGTTGGCGCGGAAGGTGCCGGATTGCTTCAAAAGCTGGTCGACCAGCGTCGTCTTGCCGTGATCGACGTGGGCGATGATTGCGATGTTTCTAATCTTATCCATGGGAAAATGCAGGCCGTCGAATTCCCCGGGAGCGTCACCCGGGCTTTTCGCGGGAGCGGGAATATGGATGGAAGAGGCCATGGAGTCAACGTCTCAAAATAGGGCGCCCAAATGAATGCTCTTGCGCCGCGCCGGGGCTGCCGGTTACAGTGACCATTCTTACTTTTATGGGACAACAAACAAACAAAATCCAAAAACGCCGCCGCCGCAAAGCTTATCTTGTGCGCAAGAAATTGAAGGCGGCCGCGGAGAGCAAGCCGGCCGCCAAGGCGAAGGCGCCGGCTGCCAGGAAGGCCGCGGCCCCGGCTCCCGCGCCCGCGGCGTCGTAAACTGGCGAAGCGCGCCCTGCCCGCATGAATGCACAGGCATCGCAAGCGGGCAGGCGGATATTGATCGTGGATGGCCACAGCATCATCTTTGCGTGGCCGGAATTGCGGAAGGCGCATGCGCGGAAGAACCAGCCCGCGCGCGAAACGCTTGTAAAACAACTCACCGAGTACCAGGATTTCTCCGGGGTGCATGTGGCCGTGGTGTTTGACGGGCAGGGGACGAAGGTGAGCGAGGAGAGCGCGCCGGGGGGCATCCAGGTGTTTTTCTCGGCGTCGGGGCAGACGGCGGACGATGTGATCGAGCGGCTGGTGGCGACGTACGGGAGCAAGCACGAGATCACGGTGGCGACGGATGATTTGCTGGAGCGGCAGACGGCGGAGAGTTTTGGCGCGTTGTATCTTTCGTCGGAGGGATTGAGGGATTTGCTTGAGGGGAACCGGAATGATCTTTCGCGGGCGCTCAAGGCGCGGAAGAAGCGCGCATGAAAAAGCTGAAGGCGCTTGGAATAATCGCAGGAGTGCTGGTGATGGCACTTTCCCTATGCATGCCCATATTGCGGCCATGGGTGATCGGGTGGGTGCGCTATCGGGGAACCACCAAGGCGCTCGAAAAAAATCATATGGCGGCGCGGGCGAACCTGATGCCGGTGAAAAAGACGTTCGATCTAAACACGCTGGGCCGGCATGCGGTGGATATCGGGTACGCGAAGTTTGCGGTGGAGGAGGAGGAAGCGCCTGCAACCATCAAGACCAAGAACGGAACGGATTTGGTTATGATAGTGGATTGCAAGGATTTCACGGTGGTATTCCTGAATCCCTCGCCTCCCGCGGAGATGGACGAATCTGAGCGCCGCACGATGGAAGGCAGCCGGCGGACCTACCCGAAGGCGGCGGCGTTCATGCAGGAAATGTGCACCGACGAGGTGGCTGCCAAAATCGCGGCGGAGCAAACACGTCCGGCCACTTTTGCCGAATGCCGCGCGATGAGCGAGGACGATTATCTTTTGTACAACCAGAAGCTTATCCTGAAAATCACGTTGGCGACAGGCGACGACGACGTGTTCTGGTTTGAGAATACGCAGACAAAAGGCGTGGCGGAAATCGGGGATGCATTCCGGGATCCCACGAAGGGGCATATCCTACTGAGTTCAACCGACGGCCAAAAAATAGTGGGATGTCACGTGGCGGTTCGGAATGGAAAACAATGCGACGACGTGCTCGGGCAAATTGCGGCGACGTTTGTTTTCACCGTGGACAATATTGCGGACAAGAATGAGATCCGGCGGCGGATCGATGCGGCGGGGATCAAGTAATCGGGCCGTGCGCTGAACGGCGGACGGCTTGTTTTTTTGATGCATTTTTTCCGGCGCGTATTATAAATACCCGACAGTTGAAGGACCTCCTTGAGCAGAGCCGGAACGATTTTTCGCGGGCGCTCAGGGCGCGGAAGAAGCGCGCATGAAAATCACAAAACGCACCGCAATCACCGGGGCAATCGTGCTTGCGGCGCTTGCGGCGCTCTCGCCTTTATTAATCCGGTTGTGGACGGGATGGAGACGCCATGTCGCGGTGAACACGCTTCTCAATTCCGGCAGGACGGCGCGCGAACGGGTGAATGTCGTCCCTGTCGAAAAGACATTTGCCGCGCCGGGCGACGGGAAGGCGGTGGACATTGGGTTCGCAAAATTCGAACTCGGCAAGGAGGATGCGCCATCGTCGATCCGGCTCATTGACTCCGCCGGCATTATCTACATCGCCTTGAAATCCGGGGATTTTTACATCTCATTCATGAATCCTTCCGCGCCCGCGGAGAGGGACGCCGCGGAGCTACCGGGCGATTTTCCCCAAACGGCGGCCTATATCCGGGAAGTGGGTTCCGACGAAATCGCGGCGCGCATCGCAATGGAGCAGACGCGCCCGGCGTCATTCGCCGCCCTCTGCGCCATGAGCAAGGATGAATACCTCCTTTATTATACCAAACTGCAACTGAAAGTGGGATTGGGCTTCGGCGGGGGCGGGGTGTTCTGGTTCCGGAACGCGGAGACGAAAGGAATCGCGGAAGTAGGAGGCAGCCCGGGGGACCGCGCATCGGGGTTGATGTCGCTCATTTCCGCCGACGGCGGGAAGGTCGTCGAGTGCTATGTGAAACCGGCGAAAGGAAAAACAGGTGATGGTGCGAGGCTCATCGAGCAGATTGCGGCGACGTTTGTTTTCACCGTGGACAATATTGCGGACAAGGATGAGATCCGGCGGAAGATTGCCGCAGCGGGAATCAAGTAGTGAAGCAAACGTGGTGCAGCGCCGGAGAGGGAATGCTGTAGCGACGCGCAACGCCTCCGCTGAGGACAGCGGACGCTACAGCGGTTCGCGGACTGAGTTTTTTTGATGCACTTTTTCCGGCGCGTATTATAAATATGCCCCGGTTCCCCAATCCTTTTTTATGAAAACTTCGCGGCATATTTTCACGGCGTTGATCCTGGCTTCACTCGCGCTCACCGGGCTTTCCCGGGGGGCGGCCCCGAAGGAGAAGACGGCTTACATGATTACTTACAGCGCCTCGGGGTGGAAGGTGGACGTTTATATCAACGGGGTGCCGGTGTTGCGGAAGCACGGGGACGGGGGGCAGGCGCCGGTGGAAAGCCTGGTGGTGAACGGGCCGAACAAGCTCACGATCAAGGCGACGCAGGCCGATGAGCACGCGCGCGCGCTGAAGGTGGCGCTCGTGACGATGAATGAGGCGGGCGAAAGCACGCAGGTGACATCGTTTTCGGCTGATGCCGGCAGGGCGGGGTCGACGGCGGAGAAGACGCTCGATTTCCAAGGGGCGGTGCCGATGCAGTGGGAATGGCAGCGCGGGGAGGACATCAGGGCGCTGACGCCGGGGGACCAGCAGGAGATTTTCCAGCTCGTGAGAAAACTGGCGGCATGCCTGGACGGGAAGGACCTGGTGACGCACAACCGGTTGCGGGCGACGTTCCTCGACCAGACGGGGAGTTTCGAGGGAGTGAGCCATGAGCGGATGATTTCGATGTCCGATGCGATCTACAAAGGGATTTTCGACAAGGAGGTTGCGCCGTGGGAGGCGAGGACGATGGACCAACTGAACATCGAGTCGTTTGGGAAGATCGCGGTGGTGTCGTCGAAGCAGCCGTGGCCGGATGACTGGACGGTGCGGGTGAAACTCGACGGGGAGGACCAGTATTATTCGTTCTACGACATTTGGTTTGCGAAAATCGGCGGGACCTGGGTGATGATCAATTGATCCTAATTTGAAAAAACTTCGTTCACGGGCTGCTGTAGTGTGCGCTGTCCCCAGCGCAGGAGTGGCGCGTGGCTATAGGAGTTCCCGGTCACGTCCAACGCCTCCGCTGGGGACAGCGGACTCTACAACTTTCCGGCTGTGCGTTTTTTTCGAATTAGGAAGCAATCATTTCGCCGGGAGATATTGACAGCCGGTGACTGAAGCAACCCGCCCCATGTCGTCCGTTAAAATCATCATCCAGACCACGAAAGGGATCATTCGCGACCAGCAGGTGCGGCGGGCGGCGATGTTCATCCTGGTGCTGGGGGCGATGGTCATGCTGGCGGCGGGGGTGACTTTTCTCAATGCGTGGCTGCTCAATAACCGCTGGCTGTTTCTCCTCTACTGGCTGGTATGCATGTGGCTGACGCTGACTTCGATCCTGCTGGCGATTTTCGATTTGCTCACGGTGCGGCTGCTGCTGCGGCGCGAGAGGCGGCGGTTGAGGGAGGAGTCGTTTGGCAAGCAAGGCGGGCAGGACGGGCACGATGGCGGGGAAAAGGAAGACGAGAAGGAGACGGAAGAGGATTGAGCCGCATGCAGCGCACCCGAGAGGAATTGGAGGAACTGGAGAGCGCGACGCTGGCGCCGTACGCGCAGAAATCGCGCGACTCGGCGGGGCGCAAACACCGGGAGCCGCGGCATCCGTACCGCACGGAATACCAGCGCGACCGGGAGCGGATCGTGCATTCGCGGGCGTTCCGGCGGCTGGAATACAAGACGCAGGTGTTCCTCAACGGCACGGGGGACCATTTGCGCACGCGGCTCACGCACACGATCGAGGTGGCATCGATCAGCCGGTCGATCGCGCGGGCACTTGCGTTGAACGAGGATCTGGCGGAGGCGATTGCGCTCGCGCACGATTTGGGGCACGCGCCGTTCGGGCATTCCGGCGAGGCGATGCTCGACGGGCTGATGCGCGGCGAAGGGGGCTTCGAACACAATGCGCAGAGCCTGCGGATCGTGGAGATGATCGAGAAGAAATATCCGGGGTTCGCGGGGCTGAATCTTTCGGCCGAGGTGCTGGAGGGGATGCGCAAGCACCAGAAATTCCACGAATTGCCGGGGGCGCGCGGGGCGTACACGTGTCCTTCGCTCGAGGCGCAGATCGCGAATCTGGCGGATGAGATCACGTATTACAGCCACGATATCGATGACGGGCTGGATTTTGACTTGATCACGCTGAAGCAGCTCGGGGAGATGGAAATCTGGCAGGAGAGCTACGAGATGGCGCGCGCGCAATTCCCGAAATTAAAGGGGATGGAGCTGACCACCGACGTGATCCGGCGCATCATCGACCGGCAGGTGGAGGATGTGATCGTGACGAGTTTCGAGGTGATCGCGGCCGCGGGGGTGAGGACGGCGGATGAAGCGCGCATGCAGAAAAAACCGCTGATCCGCTACAGCGCGCCGCGGGTGAAGGCGAACCGCCAGTTGCGGAAATTTCTTTACGCGAACCTCTATTACCATCCGCGCGTGTCGGGGGTGAACCAGCGGGCGTGCGTGATGCTGAAAAATGTGTTCAAGGCCTACATGGAAAAGCCGTCGCTGCTCGGCGCGACGGCTGCGCGGCGCGTACGGAAGGAGGGGCTGGCGCGGACGGTGTGCGATTATCTATCGGGGATGACGGACCGGTATCTGCTCGAGGAGCACGGGCGGTTGTTTCCGGGTGAGGTGCTCACGGCTGGCGGACGGCGGTAGGGTCGGACCTCCGGGCCGACCGTCGCGCGGAAATAGCGCGTCATATTCGCGCGGCGGGCTGCCCGGAGGTCAGCCCCTACCGGTCGCCATC
>DASZPK010000358.1:0-2458 GCA_035550335.1 Chthoniobacteraceae bacterium
GTGGAACCGGCGAGCGTGGCGCGGGTCACGCGCCCGGTGCTGTCGGCCCAGATGCGCACCTGGATGCGCATGCTGGCAAATTTGGTGTGGCTGTTCTGGCCGAGCGCGTCCTTGATGCGCGTCTGCGCCTGGCTGGCAAAATAGTCCCACTTGCCTCCGCTACCGTTGCCGGAGCCGCCGATCATCCCGGAGTTGTCGCCGTTGCCGATGCCGTCCATGCCGGGGCCGTCGCCCTTGATGCCGGTCGAGACGTTTGCGGGCGCCTCCGGCGGCTTGTCCGGCGGTTTATCCACGTGGTCCACCTTCTCCTGCATCACCATTTTCTGCTGCTGCGGCGGGGGTGGAAGTTTTGGCGGCGGCGGCGGGGGCGGAGGAGGAGGCGGGGGCGGAAGGTGAAGGGTGACAATCTCCGGCGCGGAAGAGTGAGAGGACTGGTGCTGCCCGACGAGATATTTTTCGTACACGGCATAGCAGCCGCCGCCGAAAAGGATCAGCGCGGCAAAGATCAGGATGCCGCGGTGGCGGCCGATGAAACCTTGCGGTTCGTCATCCGGGTCTTCGTAAAATGCCATGGGTCGGGTTGGTTTGTGTTACTTTGTTTATCGAGTTATTTGCCGCTCTGCGGGCGCGTCGCGAGGCCCACCTGGGTGATGCCGAGCTTGCCCACCACGTCGAGCACGTCGGAGATCGCCTGGTAGGAGGTCTTCGCGTCGCCCTTCAGGACGACCGAGCAATCCGGCACCTTCGCGCGGATCTGCTGCAGCTTTTGCGACAGGTCGTCGAGGCTGCTGATCGGAATGTTGTTGAGGGTCATTTTTCCCTCGTTGCTGATGCTGACCGCCTGCGTCTTCGGCTTGGCGAGACTTTGCGTCTTGCTTTCGCTCGGGAGGTTCACCTTCGCCCCCTGCACGGCGGCGGTGCACATGAGGATGAAAATGACCAGGAGCACATACGCCAGATCGAGCATCGGCGTGATGTTGATGTCGTCGTAGGGTTTGTCCTCTTGTACTTGCATGGCTTTAGTCCTCCTCCCTGATCACGGAAAATTCCCGCGGCGGGGGGATTCCGCGCGGCATTTGGGCTTCCGGGCGCGGGCGGTAAAATTCGGCCATCTTCGTCACAAACTCGTCGATGAACACGTGCATGTCGCTCGTCGCATTTTTGATGCGGATGGTGAGGTAGTTGTAACCGAAGAGCGACGGGATCGCGACCGCGAGGCCGGCGACCGTGGCGAGGAGCGCCGCCGCGATGCCGGGGGCGATGGCGTTCACGTTCACTTCACCAGCGGCGGCGATGGAGGCGAACGTGATCATGACGCCCACGACCGTGCCGAGCAACCCGAGGAACGGGCCGCCGGAGATCGCGATGGTGAGCAGCACCATCATGTTATTGAGCTTGTGGGATTCCTTCACCATACCGGCGTCGAGACTGGCGCGGATCGCCTGGATGGATTGGGCGGAGAGGACCTTCGGCTCGTTGCCATTGGTCCTGCCCGAGAAACGGTGGCGGATTTCCTCAGCGCCGATGTGGTAGATGCGATAGACCGAGGCGTTGCGGATCAAGCGCTGCTTTTTCGCGTCCACGCGGCCGCCCATTGACTTGATGTCCGAATCCTTGTCGTCAAGGATCGTGAGGTCGCTCACCACGTGGCGCCATTCGCCGAGGAAATGGTTGTTGCCCTTGGTGATTTTGCCGAGGTAGGAGGCCTTGCTGATCATCACGCACCAACTGATGATCGCCATGACCATGAGGATCGCGATCACCGCCCAGCCGTCCGGCGTGAGCGAGTGGATCAGAATGCCGGCCGTGCCGCTGTTAAAGGAACTCAGCCAGTTCGTCTGCTGCTCGTCGGCCCCAAAGGTGATCAGCTTTAGCGAGCCGTCGCTCCCCTGCCCTATTGCCTCGAGTTTGATGAAGCCCTCGCTGCGCGCGACCTTGGAAATCTCGAGTTCGTCCACCTCGCCCTTGAACGCCGTCGTGCCCGGCTGCGAGTCGCCGCCGATGAGCATCGGCGAATTCATCGCGGAAAGGACCGCCGCGCCGGTGGCGTAGACGTTTCCATCGAGGTAAACCGTGATCTTCGCGCCATCGCTCACCACCGCAAGGTGATGCCACGCATTGACCGGGAGCGGCGTGGCGTTCGCGGCCTTGATCGGCGTGCCGTTGACATCAACGTAGGGGAGTCCGTTGTCGATCCCGACGACGAATGAGTTCTGCCCGTCGCGCCGGCTGAAAATCCCGGCGTTGGCCTGGTTGATGACCGGCTTGAACCAGATCGACCACGTGAGCGGCTGGCCGTCGATCCATTTCAGCGAATCGCTGGCGGGAATGGTAACCGGCGGGGTGCCGACGAACCGGAGGCCGTTGCCGATCATCGAACCGACCACGGAGACGCCGGCGTTCTGCGCGTTATTCCCATTGGCGGTGGAATCGGAGGGTGCCGCTCCCTGCTCGTTGA
>DASZPK010000359.1:0-2078 GCA_035550335.1 Chthoniobacteraceae bacterium
TTGCCCGGGTGGGCGGCGGCGGCTTCGGCCGTTTCGCAGTTGCCATCGGGCCAGTTGACGAACAGGGAGCGGGTGGAGGTGACGACGGCGGCATCGATGGAGGCGCGTTCCATGGCGGAAACGACCTCGGCGGGGGTGGAGCAGAGAACCGGCCAGTAGGGCCAGCGGCCGATATACGCGTGAACGTCGAGGATCATGCCGGCAACCCGATGAGGCGCGCGATGTTGCCTCCGAGGATGAGATCGCGCGAGCGGCGGTCGAGCGCGGTCTCGCGGATTTTGGTCAACTGCACCCAGGGATCGAGGAGAGGCGTATCGGTGCCAAAGATGATTCTTTCCGGGCCGAGTTCGGCCACGGCGGTTTCGAGGAAGTGAGTGTCGATGGTGGAGCTGGCGGTTTCCAGGTAGAGATTGGGGAAGCGTTTGGCGGCCATGATGGCGCGGTTCCAATCGCCCTTGGCGAAGGGCTGGCCGCCGGCATGAGCCATCAGGAAGCGGCACTCCGGCACCGCGGCCATGAGGTACTCGCATTCGTGCGGCGTGGTGTGGGCCAGGACGACGAAATCGAGCTCGACGCACTTTTCGAGGATGGGGATCATGGCGGGCTCGGCGATGGTGGCTTCGGGGGTGGAGTAGATTTTGAGGCCGCTCATGCGGTAGTCGTGGCGGCAGCGCTCCAATTCGTCGAGGGCGGCTTGGCCGAAGCGGGTGGAGTGCAGGCTGGCGTAGCCGATGATACGGTCGGGGAAACGGCGCATCTCGTCGTAGAGCAGGCGATTGCCCTCGTGCATGTCGTAGAAGAGGGCGGTGAGGTCGGTGCAGAAGATGTGTTCGATGCCCAACTGGTCGGCGACGCGCACGAGCATTTCGCCGTTGCAGTCAATTTGCAGGCGGGCGGATTTGCCGATGTGGACGTGGGCGTCGATGAGCATGGGTGAATCGCTCGCTAATTCAGAACCGCTCCCTTACGGTCGCGGCTCGGTAATCACACCAAGGGTACTTCCGCTCACTTCTCTTGTCAAGGTCAAATCAGATTTGTGTCAGTCAAATTTAAGCTGCCGGACAGCAGGTTTTCGCTCAAAACAGGATGGCGCGGGGCGGTGGGTTTGCCGGTGGCGCGCAATTTCGCTTCGACCGCGGCGACGGCTTCGCGGAGCGCATCGGAGGCGGATTTGAGGTGGTTTTCGTTGAAGCGCACCAGGGGACCGGCGATGCTCATGGCGGCGACGGGCTGTTCGCTGTCGTCGAGGATGGGGACGGCGATGCAAAAGGCGCCGAGCATACTTTCCTCGCGATCGATGGCGAAGCCGCGCTCGCGGGTTTTTTCGAGCTCGTTTTTGAGGGCTGCCAGCGAGGTAATGGTGCGGGTGGTCCAGCGCTGCATGCCGTATTCGCGCATGAGGCGGCGCACTTCGGGGAAGGGCAGATAGGCCAGGTGAGCTTTGCCAAGGGCGGTGCAATGCAGCGGGTCGCTGCCGCCGACGGTTTCGGCCAGGCGGAAGCGCTCCAGGCTCTCGCGCACTTCGATGTAGCGGATCTTGCCTTCGGTGAGGATGCCCAGGTTCACGGTCTCGCGGAAACGCTCGCGGAGCGCCTCCATATAGGGACCGGCGACGGCGACCAGGTCGGTGTGGCGCAGCTTGGCGTTGGTAAGATCGAGCAGTTTCGAGCCAAGCTCATATTTCTTGCTGCTTTTGATGATATAGCCGTGCCTGGCGAGAGTATAAAGCAGGCGAAATACCGTGTTGGTATTCTGCTCGAGCCGGGTGGCGATTTCCTTGAGAGTTAGCTGAGCCTTCTGTTCATGCACGAAGACTTCGAGGACATCGAGAGCCCTGCCAACGACCTCGATGTAATACACGTCCTTTTTTGCTTTGGGCATAAGTTCTCATCGGACCGGCGATCTTATTGGGCTTCCGCATCGACTTTTTCAGGCCGAGGCGTCGGCTCATATCGAAAATCGCTCACTACCAGGCGAGAATCGATCGCATTCTTTAAATTTATCAGGTAAGTGGCGAGGTCGGAGATGCCGCTGCGGCTCCAGGCGGCGGCCGCGGCGTATTCGAGCTGGAGGGCCTG
>DASZPK010000360.1:0-13767 GCA_035550335.1 Chthoniobacteraceae bacterium
TCGCAGCCCCACTCGGCGTTTACAAAGTCAAATCCGACGGACTCGATGGCCACGCCATCCTGTGATACAAAAAGGCTCGCGGGCCAGCCCGGGTTTGACGGCGTGCCGAACGGCGCGAGCTTCCATTTGCGCGGCGTGGCGTCGGGGCCGTCCGCGGCATAGAGGGAATCGATCATGAAAAGGACTGTCTTTTCGCCGATGTCCTTGTGCGCGAGCAGGTCAACCAGTGGATTGGACACGCCCATCTGCCGGGGGGATATGGCATCGTGGTTCAGGTTATGAATGGTGCCGAAATGATTTTTCATGATCAGCGTAGCGCCCTGGCCGCCGTGATTTTTCATGATCGCCATGTTGATCATGTAGGAGGCATTGACGATGAACGGCGGCAGGTCGCGTCCCAGCGCGCGCGTGGGATCGGAATAGGTTATCACATTTTTCACCCATTGGTTGTCCGGCGGGGCGGCTTCGCGACCGTCGCCGCCTCCCTTGTCAGTCTCCACGAAATGCACCTGCGGAAATTCCGCGTGGCAAGGCACGAAGATGTTGTCCCCGATGAAGCGGCTGATGTCGTAAACGGAGATGTCCGCCTGGGCTACTCCGGCATTGTGCACCAGTTGGCGCAGCAGGGAGAGGATGAGTTGGGGATTGCCATTGATGCTGTTCTGGTTCGGGGCGTTGCCGTTTTCCGCGTGGCCGCTGCGCGCTGTATTCTGGTTGATCTTGATGACAATTTTCTGCCCGGCGACATATCCGCCGGCCCCTTTGCCATGGGTCTGGTTGTATGAGCGGAAGAGCGCGTTCCACGCGGCAGAATCGCTGGCGACGCTCGTGAGCGCGCGCAACGACTGCGACATCATCGCGTCCACCTTCACCTGGTCGGTCGCGCTGGGGTCCCACCAGTGGCCGTTTTTCCCGTCCCAATGCACGGCGGAGGGATCGCGAACCCAGACCACACGGCCGGGATTGATGCCGCGGGCGACGCCGATCGGTGAATTCGACGAATCCGTCGGCTTCCACGCGCCAACTGCGGAGGCGTTGCCCGTCCACGAGTTCAGTGCCACGACGCCGGCGGCGACGGCGATGAGGAAACATGCGCAAGCAATCGCATAACGCGCCTTGCGAAAACTCTCTCCCGCCTTTCGAAAGGCAAGAATGGAAACCGGCAGGCTGGCGATGTAAGCGATAAATCCCCACGCAAGTGGTCCCGCGACACGCTGGCAGGGATACAACGCCCTGTCCGGCTTGGGGAGAACGCGCACCAAGTGCCAGAGCAGTGCGAAAAATCCAACTACTGGGAAAAAAAGCAGCATCCAGCGCGACTTGCAGCCAATGAGTCTGCCCGATTTGGGGCAGAAGAGAAACGGGCCTTTTTGAATCGGGGCGGGCATAACAATAATCTCCTGGTTATTGGTTAAGAACGAAAACAGTTACCGGCAGTAATCCTCCAGCAAAGCGCACGCGGCTTTGAGGCGCTCATGCATTAGCTGCCCCATCCGCAATGCAAGATCATAGCCGAAATCATGGTTTTTGTTTGCGTAATCGCGAAGTGCCGTCACGTCGAATGTGATGACTTCCGTCGCAGTAAGAGTGCGGGCGCTGAAGCGCCATGAATGAGGCGGGAAAAACCACGACCACCCCAGCGCCTCGCCCACCCCGATTCTCTGCACGGTGACCTGGCTTTTGCCTGGAATATGTGCTTCCAGGCCCACAGCTCCCCAGAGGACGAGATGGAAACCATCCGCCTCGGCTGCCTCGTTCAAAATCAGCTCGCCCGGACCGTACTCGGCATACCTTGCGACGCTTTCGAGAAATGGCAGAAAAGTGGGATCCAATCCCTTGAAAAAACGATGCACGGATATCAAATCCTTGAGATTATTCGTGATGTAATCTTCCCTGCCGGTTTTGGAAACACTGTCTTTTGTGGATGTAATCATATTGTCATTTTACCAGAGTGCGTTTGAGCTCAATTCGAACTCATAACAATTCCCGTCCCGCCGGGCATGTCTCTTTGTAAGGCATACATGGCGATAACGGCATTTCTTTTTGCAAAATTGCTGGAACAGCAAAGCTGGGTCGGGATCGGTCTCATGCACTTTCATCGGCTGCAGTTTGTAAGTCGGAAATTGCTCC
The DNA here is from genome assembly GCA_035550335.1 of Chthoniobacteraceae bacterium. Lineage (GTDB taxonomy): Bacteria > Verrucomicrobiota > Verrucomicrobiia > Chthoniobacterales > Chthoniobacteraceae > DASZPK01. The sequence continues at coordinate 2,131 of DASZPK010000360.1, forward strand.
GTCTCCTCGAATCCCGCTGACAACGATATCAGGATGAAGCTGACTCCCAATATTAAAAGGAGGAACAGAATTAATATGATCATGTGGCTATCATAATCATTCCCGAAATCCGTTCTCACCGGAGGTTGCCATTTATGCTTCGTCTTTTGCGGTGTGCCTGAAAGTTCGCGCCCGGGAAGGCGGACAATCCCGTGCCGGTTTATGCCAACGAATGGTGAGTGTTCCAGTTTGAAAAGACGTCTATTAGATACAGGCTGGAAAGTGGAGTGGCACATGAATGCGACGAGCAAGCGTTTGTTTGAAAGACCCGGTGGACGGGCCGCCCGAAGCTTGAGTCTCGTGCCGCTTCCCGCGAATATTTCCCGGTCGCCCCGCTCGTTTCCATGCGTGACTGTCATCCCGGGGGATTGGTTTGAGATGTCGCAGTTACACGAGGAATTTTGGCTCAAGGCCCGGCCAATCCTGGAGGAAATCAAACGGTTGAGAGACCGGTACGGAAAAGTGGAGGCGCGCGATGACGGACGGGTGTTGGTTTGCCCGCCGCATGTCGATTGGTCGATCAGACATTATGAAGAATCGCTCGAACGCATTCGCCGCGGGATCTTCCGCGGCTGTCAAGACACCGGAGCCGCCGGAACGGGTGGCCCTTTCGCCGGGGAAAATCCCGGCTTTGATAAACAAACCCTGCACCCGCGGCAATGCCAGATTGAAGATTATGAACCCGGTCAAAAAGCGGCGTGACAGGTCGCGCATCGCCCCCACGGAGGAGGAGATCGCCGAATGCGCCTATTGGATATGGGAGAGCGAAGGCCATCCCCTCGGCCGGGAGGAGGAGCATTGGCGCCAGGCGGAAACGCAACTTTTCCTGAGCCGCGCATTGGACGATGCGCTGGAGAGCAAGGATGAAACAATATAACATAAAGTTTAACATGCGACGGCGGGGCTTCGCGATGGAAAAGAAGATCGCCCCGTGCAACGGGAAAGCAGATTAAAACCAGAAAGGAATCCGATTATGCAGACACGCACCGATATCGATATCCCGGAACAGTTAATCGCGGGCCACCCATTCTTCAATGGCCTGGCCCCTTCGTTCGTGCACATGCTGAAGGATACGGCCATGTTCAACCGCTATGACACAAAGGAGGCCATCATCAATGAGGGCGCCGTGGCGGACCATTTTTACCTGATCCACACCGGCACTGTGTCGCTGGAGGCGTATGTGCCCGGCAGGGGATCGGTTGTGGTCCAAATCCTGGGCGCTGGCGAAGCACTGGGGTGTTCGTGGCTTTACCCGCCGCACCGCTGGCATTTCTCGGCGCTGCCGCTGGAGCCCGCGGAAATCACCACGTTTGATGCCCGCGTGCTTCGGAAACTGGCGAGTGAAAATCCGGACATCGGCTACGAACTCGCCTACCGCACAGGCGAGGTGGCCTGGCAGCGGTTGCAGGCCACCCGGGCGCTGCTGGTGGATTTTTACGGTAAAACAGAATGAACTTCATCGAGGATTGCGTGCTTCGGGAGGCAGCCAGTGCTTGCTCGCCGGCGCCGGAGGAAAACGCGCCGCGAAAACGCAACGTGCTGATTGTTGATGACGAAGAGATGGTGCGCCTCTCGCTTTCCATTGTCCTGAATGGGCTGGGATTCGCCGTGCAATCAGCGGATGATGGCGACACAGCCCTTGAAAAAATCCGGCTCCGCCCGGGGCATTACGACATCGTCGTTACCGACCACAACATGAAAAGGATAAACGGCGTCGAGCTTGTCAAACAACTCAGGAAGACCGGTTTCCCGGGGAAGATCATGGTGGTGACCGGTTATATGGGTAGTCGGCACGAGGAGGCCTACCATGCGATGGGAGTGGACAGAATCATGTACAAACCCTGGGATATTGTGGAACTGCGAAAGACCGTGCGCGAGCTGACGGAATAGCAGGCGAAAATCCACGTCATGCCTTATAAGACGCCGAACCAATGGTGTCTGCGGCGGTTTTTCCTGTAATAAGCGTCCGTTGCCACCAGTCCCCACGCGATCGCGGGCGTGATCAGCCCCACGCCAATTGTGGCCAGGGATAACAACACACCAATCCAGATCATCAACGGGGCCCCCAGCACTAAAATTGCCAGGCCCACCGCGTAATACCCCTTGTAAATATGTCCCAAGCCTGGAACGACGCTCAACGCAGCCGCGACGACATCGCGGTCCCGCTTCAAGTTGCTCAATATGGTTTTGTCGACATGCATGATATGTTTTTCACCTCCTCCATTTATGCGGCAGCAAGAAATTTCCCCCGCGGGCTCGGCACAACCAGCACGGGACACGTTGCCGCTTTGATCACTCCACCAGTTACATTGCCGACCAGCAGGTTATAAAGCGCCCCATGTCCATGGGAACCCATCACAATCAAATCCGCATGCAGGGACTTGCTTTCCGCGAGAATGTTGGCTGCCGCAATGCCGCCATCGATAAGAATGGTTTTCACCTCCAGCGAGGAACCGGCGAAGCATTCTTTCGCCCTATCGAGCAACTTTTGCAACATTCGCAAATCAACCGACGTCTCAACGGAAACAGGGATTACGGCCGGGGTTGTCACACCAGTGGCATAAGCCGCCACATGAAGCAGGAAAATCCTGCTTTTGAATGACTGCGCCAGTTGTTTCACTGTGTTCAACAACATCGGCGTGACATCCGAAAAATCAAGGGGAACAAGTATTGTTTTCATAATTGGAAGCAGGGTGGTTTTATCTGGGTCTTGGATGCAAAGCGCGTGCCGCATTTTTCCGCGCAACCAGCCGGCTCCATCTGGCGTGTGTTTTGCACAACCAGACGATGCTTTTGGTGATCTCAATGAGGGCGCAACTGGTCGCGACGGAGAGCACTGTCAGAAAGGGATGAAACCAAAAGGCCAATGCCGCGACTGCCAACGCCAGCAGGATGCCCGCAATCATTAGTCCGTCGTGCCGGTATATGTTTTGGCTCCCGGTGGGCAGGATATGTTGGTTCATGTCCCGGACCGCCGACTCCAGCAGGACCCCCGTCTCCATCTGTCCGTGAGTCTGGTCGATTTCTTCTTCCACCGCGTCGATTTGGTTTTTTCCTGGAAGAGCGGCGGAAATGCCGGTCCCGTTCGTGGCCTTTGCCGTGCCATCTCTTGCTCTCACGCGGGGCCCGGAAAACAGGATGTGTGGGTTCATATCAATTCTCCCGGTGAAAGTGTCTTCCGGATTGTTCGATACCGACACACATCGCTTGCCATTTACTGGGCCGATTTTGCGCGGGAATTTCACCACTTTTTGAAGATCGTCTCCCAGTGAATTCGGGGCCGGACAATCCGTGAATATCTTTTGACAAGCGATGAAGAGTGCTCCGCCCGCGGCGGGGTATGGTGATCTATCATGAACGAAAACGAGTTACCGCCAAACGGCACACGAGCGGGCGTTTTTCGCATCACCATCGAGCTTCCATCCTTGTGGCTGTCCAAAACTGAGAACGGGTACCTGGTTGCATCACCCGACGGAACCGTGCGTCATTTGACCGACTGCAGCGACCTGTGGGATGTCGCCAATAACCTCTATCAATACTTGCATCTCACTCCTTCCCTGCTGGGGGAAATCCATGACTTTCGGACAAAGTGCGCGGAACTGAATTGGGACGACGATGCTGTCGCCAACTACTATGCCGTCTTGAAACAAAAAGCGGCGCACCCGCAACAAACCGATGAACGCGGCGCCTGAATGTCCGGAAAAAGTGGGCGGGATTTCATGCGCAGGCAGCATTCCCAACTGGAACAATATTCGACGGGTGTTTGGCAATGGAGGCGTAGGCAGGCGGGCGGAACTATTCTAGCGTGTTCGCATACATGAAGACGCAAAATTCAGCAAATCCGGTAATCTTCAACAACACGGTCCTGCGCGACGGCCACCAGTCGCTCGCCGCCACCCGCATGAGCACCGCGCAGATGATTCCTGTGACCGCGGACCTCGACGCGATCGGCTTCGGCGCGCTGGAGACATGGGGCGGGGCAACGATCGATTCGTGCCTGCGCTTCCTCGGGGAAAACCCGTTCGACCGCCTCGACACGCTCAAAAAACTCGCGCACAAGACGCCGCACATGATGCTGCTGCGCGGGCAGAACATCGTGCAATACACGAGCTTCCCCGACGACGTCGTGGAGGCGTTCATCGCCTGCTCCGCAAAGCACGGAATGGATATCTTCCGCATTTTTGACGCGCTCAACGACACGCGCAATCTCATGACAGCCATCGGGGCAGTGCATAAAGCGGGCAAGCATGCGCAGGGAGTTATTTGTTACACCACCAGCCCTGTGCATACTCTCGAAGCGTTTATCCGTCTCGGGGCCGAACTGGAGGAGATGGGTTGCGATTCAATCTGCCTCAAGGACATGGCGGGGCTGATCTCGCCATCGATGACCCACAGCCTGGTCCGCGAGCTGAAGAGTTTCATCAAGATACCGGTCGTCCTCCACAGCCACAACACGGCAGGCATGGCAGCAGCCTCCTACTACGCCGCCATCGAGGCGGGCATCGATGCAGTGGACACCTCGATGGTTCCTTTCGCAAACGGCACCGGCCAGCCGGACACGCTTCTCATGCTCGCGATGCTCGAGAACAGCCTGCGCAAACCGAATTACGACACCACTTCGTTCAAAAAAATCCGCACCCACCTCGAAAAAGTCTATGCCGAGCTGAAGCCGTTCACGAGCGCGAACAACGAAAAAACCGACGCCGACATCCTGGAATACCAGGTGCCCGGCGGCATGCTCAGCAATTTCCGCAACCAGCTCAAGGAGCAGGGCATGGCCGACCGGCTCGACGATGTCATGCGCGAAATTCCTTATGTGCGCCAATGCCTCGGCTGGATCCCGCTTGTCACGCCCACTTCGCAGATTGTCGGCACGCAGGCGATGCTCAACGTGAAATTCGGCCGCTGGAAGATGATCTCGCAGCCCGCCATGGATGTGGCGCTCGGCAAATACGGACGGGCCCCGGGCCCGATCGATCCCGATGTCTTGAAGGAAGTCGTGAAGCGGACGGGCCAGGATCCGATCGAAGGCCGGGCGGCCGACCTGCTGGAGCCCCGCATGGAAAAATTGAAGGCGGAGCTTCGCGCAAAAAACCTGCCCGACACCGACGAGAACGCCGTCCTCTACGCGATGTTCCCGCAGGAAACCGAAAAGGTGATCAAGGGCGAGGCTCCAGCGGCACCGGCGCCAAAACCCGCCCCGGCGCCCGCCACTGTCACGACCAATGCGGCGTCGTCTGCTTCGGTAAACAAGCGCAACGGTTCGCGCTACGTCCTGAACATTGACGGCAAACGCCACGAAGTCGTCGTCGAGGAGGTCACCCGATGAACACTCACGAAAACATGGAAAAAGGCAACTCGCTTACCTTCGACGAATTTCCCATCCCCACCTACGAGGCATGGCGTGCCGAGGCGGAACTGACACTTGCGGGCGCGCCCTTCGAAAAAAAGCTCGTCACGCAAACTTACGAAGGCATCGGCATCCAGCCCATTTACCGCCGGGAGGACATTGCGCGCCTCCCGCTCGAAGGCGCGCTGCCGGGGCGCGCGCCATTCCTCCGCGGAATTCGCGGGGACAACGCATGGCAGGTCGCCCAGGAGCTCGCCTGCGGCGCAAATTCAGGCAATGAAACGATCCGTAATGACTTCGAGCATGGGCAGACCGCGCTGAACCTCGTCCTGGATGACGGCGCGCCGGTCAAGGATGTGAATGATTTCGATGCGCTCTTGAAAGGGATCGATCTCTCCAAAACCCCGCTGTTTTTACAAACCGGTCCCGCGGCGCTTCCGCTTTTTGCGTTGCTCGTAGCGCATCTCCACTGCAAGGGCGAAAAAACCGCCGCGCTTCGCGGCGCGCTGGCGCTCGATCCGCTGGCGGATCTCGTCCGTTCCGGCTCGTTGCCTTGGTCGCTGGAATCCGCGTTCGACCAGATGGCGGTCGCCACGAAATGGTCCCTGCGCAACGCTCCCGACTTCAACACCATCGCAGTCCGCACGCATGCCTGGCACAACGCGGGCGCGAATTCCGCGCAGGAACTTGCCTTCGCGCTGGCGACCGGCGTGGAATATTTGCGCCGCATGGAGGAACGGGGGCTGAAGGTGGACGAAGCGGCGCCGGGACTTTATTTCGGCTATTCCATCGGCACCGATTTTTTCATGGCCATCGCGAAATTCCGCGCGGCGCGCATCCTCTGGTCGCGCATCGTGGCGGTGAGCGGCGGCTGCAAGGAGGCGCAAAAAGCGCGCATCCATGCCCGTACCTCGACCTGGGCGCGCACAAGCCTCGACCCGCATGTAAACATGCTGCGAGGCACCACCGAGGCCTTCGCCGCGATAGCGGGCGGGTGCGACAGCCTGCATGTGGCCCCGTTTGATGCCACTCTGCGCGAGCCCGATGATTTTTCACGCCGCATCGCGCGCAACACCCAGTTGATCCTGCGCGACGAATGCCATTTCGACCAGGTGATCGATCCCTCCGGCGGTTCGTATTATGTTGAAACACTCACCGCGCAACTTGCCGAAAAGGCGTGGACGCTATTCCGCGAAATCGAGGCGCTTGGCGGCATGGCGAAGGCGGTCCTCGCAGGCGTGCCGCAAAAGCAGGTGAATGCCACGGCTGCGAAAAAGGCGGAGGCAATTGCCCAGCGGCGCAATTCGATCATCGGCGTGAACGTCTATGCAAACCCCTTGGAGAAGCCGGCCGAAAGGCAGGCTCTCTCCTCCAGCCAGGCTGTGCAAATACCCGCCCTGTCGCAGCCTGGCGCTCCTTTGCCAACCGGTTCTGGAAAAATCTTCGATGAAGCCGTGCAGGCGGCCCTCGAAGGAGCCACTCTCACGGAACTGTTCCCGGTGCTGACGGGCACCGGCGGGCCTGCGAATGCGGAGCGGCTTCCGGCCCGCAGGGCCTCGGAACCGTTTGAGAAACTGCGCGCGGCCGTGGATGCGGCGGGCAAACCGAAAGTGTTCCTGGCAAACATGGGGCCGCTGCGCCAGCACAAGGCGCGCGCCGATTTCACCACTGGCTTTTTCCAGGCGGGCGGCTTCGCAGTCGAGGAGAACCGCGGCTTCAAGACCACAAACGAGGCAATCCAGGCCGCGCTCAATTCAAATGCGCAGGTGGTCGTGATTTGTTCGACCGATGAAACTTATCCCGAGTTGGTGCCGCCGATCACGGGTCTGATCAAGGCGTCGCGGCCAAAGACCATCGTGGTGGTCGCCGGTTACCCGAAAGAGTTGATTGAGCCGTTCAAGGCCGCGGGCGTCGATGAATTCATCCACATCCGCGCGAACTGCCTCGAGACATTGAGCGGCATAGCCCGGAAGCTTGGAGTCAACATATGAGCAAGATACCCAATTTCAACGAACTGGAATTTGAGATGCAGGTCGCGGGCGGAAATGCCGCGCCCATCGAAAAGCAGCCGTGGCGCACGACGGAGCAGATTGATGTAAAACCCGTTTACACACAGCAGGACATCGACACTTCCAAGCTGCTCGATTTCACCTCCGGCATCGCCCCTTTCCTGCGCGGACCGTACGCGACGATGTATGTGCAGCGCCCATGGACGGTGCGGCAATACGCCGGTTTCTCGACCGCCGCGGAGAGCAACGCCTTTTATCGCCGCAATCTCGCCGCGGGCCAGCGCGGGCTTTCGGTTGCGTTCGACCTCGCGACGCATCGCGGTTACGATTCCGACCATCCGCGCGTGACGGGCGACGTGGGCAAGGCGGGCGTCGCCATTGATTCCGTCCTCGACATGAAGGCGCTCTTCGACCGCATCCCGCTCGACAAGATTTCCGTCTCGATGACGATGAACGGCGCGGTGCTTCCCGTGCTCGCGTTTTTCATCGTCGCCGCGGAGGAGCAGGGAGTGAAGCCGGAACAACTCACAGGCACCATCCAGAACGACATCCTCAAGGAATACATGGTGAGGAATACCTATATCTATCCGCCTGAGCCTTCGATCCGGATCATCGCGGATATTTTCGAGTTCACTTCGAAATTCATGCCGAAATTCAACTCGATCTCGATCTCCGGCTACCACATGCAGGAAGCCGGGGCGACCGCCGACCTTGAGATGGCTTACACGCTGGCTGACGGCGTGGAATATGTCCGCACCGGTTTGAAAGCTGGCATCGACATCGACGCTTTCGCGCCGCGCCTTTCGTTCTTCTGGGCGCAGGGGAAGAATTTGTTCATGGAGATCGCGAAGATGCGCGCCGCGCGCGTGCTCTGGGCGAAACTCATCCGGCAGTTCAACCCGAAGAACCCGAAATCGATGGCGCTCCGCACGCACTCGCAAACTTCCGGCTGGAGCCTTACCGAGCAGGATCCGTATAACAATGTTGCACGCACCTGCATCGAGGCGATGGCGGCGGCATTCGGCCACACGCAATCGCTCCACACCAATTCGCTCGACGAGGCGATCGCGCTGCCGACCGATTTCTCCGCGCGCATCGCACGCAACACGCAGCTTTATTTGCAGGAGGAGACCGGCATCTGCCGCGTGGTCGATCCCTGGGGCGGTTCGTATTATGTCGAGGCGCTCACGGACGAGCTCATGAAAAAAGCGTGGGCGCATATCCAGGAAGTCGAGCACCTCGGCGGCATGACGAAGGCGATCAACGAGGGATTGCCGAAGATGCGCATCGAGGAGGCCGCGGCAAGGCGGCAGGCGCAAATCGATTCCGGCCGCGAAGTCATCCTCGGCGTGAACAAGTACCGCCTGGAAAAAGAAGCGCAGATGGAAATTCGCGAAGTGGACAACACCGCCGTGCGCGAGGAGCAGATTGCGCAACTCAATAGAATCAAGGCCGAACGCAACAGCGCCGATGTGGCCCGGCTCCTGGAAGCGCTGACACACGCCGCCGGAAGCGGTGAAGACAATCTGCTTGCGCTTGCAGTGGACGCCGCACGCGCCCGCGCGACGCTGGGCGAAATTTCCGAAGCGCTCGAAAAGGTGTGGGGCCGCCACAAGGCGCAGATTCGCTCGATCACCGGCGTTTACGGCGGGGAATTCGGCGAGCAGAAGGAAGTCGTCCATGTCCGCGGGATGACCGATGAATTTGCCGAACACGAAGGCCGCAGGCCGCGTATCCTCATCGCAAAGATGGGGCAGGACGGCCACGACCGCGGCGCGAAGGTCGTCGCCACGGCGTATGCCGATCTCGGTTTCGACGTGGACATCGGCCCGCTCTTCCAGACGCCCGCGGAAACCGCGAAGCAGGCGGTCGAGAACGACGTGCATGTGGTCGGCGTGAGTTCACTCGCGGCAGGGCACAAGACGCTCGTGCCGCAATTGATCGCGGAACTGAAGGCGCTCGGGCGCGAGGACATCATGGTCATCGTCGGCGGGGTCATTCCCGCGCAGGACTATGACTTCCTCCACAAGGCCGGCGCGGCGGCGATCTTCGGCCCCGGCACCGTGATCCCGGATGCAGCGGAGAAAATTTTAAACCTGTTAAACAAACGCCTGTGCACCCAATATGCATGACCATGCCGGAGCGAGAGCCATCCCGCGCATCGAACGCCGGGGACTACGTGTCCGGCGTCCTGCGCAGGGACCGCTCGATGCTGGCGCGGGCAATCACTCTCATCGAAAGCAATGCGCCGCGGCACGCGGTGCTTGCGGAGCAGGTTGTGCAGCAGTTGCTTCCGCACGCGGGGAACTCGATCCGCGTGGGTATCACGGGTGTGCCGGGCGTGGGCAAGAGCACATTCATCGAGTCGCTCGGCTGCATGCTTTGCAACCGAGGCAAACGCGTGGCGGTGCTCGCGGTGGACCCGAGCAGTTCACTCACGCACGGCTCGATCCTCGGCGACAAGACGCGCATGGAAATGCTTTCGCGCGAGGCGGACTGCTTCATCCGTCCCTCGCCCTCCGGCGGGACGCCCGGCGGCGTGGCGCGCAAGAGCCGCGAGACGATTTTGATTTGCGAAGCGGCGGGCTACGACGTGGTGCTGGTGGAAACGATGGGCGTGGGCCAGGGCGAAACCACCGTGCGCTCGATGGTCGATTTTTTCCTCGTGCTGATGCTCGCGGGTGCGGGCGACGAATTGCAGGGGATCAAGAAGGGCATCATCGAGCTGGCGGACGCGCTGCTCATCACCAAGGCGGACGGCGACAACAAGCTGCGCGCGGAATCGGCGCGGATCGAGTTTTCACGGGTGCTGCATTATTTGCAGTCCCCCACCCCCGGCTGGCAGCCGCCGGTGATGAAGTGTTCCAGCAAGGACAACCAGGGAATCGCGGATGCCTGGGAAATCGTGGAGCGTTTTCACGACGCGACGATGAAGTCCGGCCATTTCGAAGCGAACCGGCGCAAGCAGACCCTCGACTGGATTCACGACATGCTGGGGCAGGAGCTTTTCCAGGCGTTTCTCCGCAATCCCGCGGTCATTTCCAACCGGAAGGAAATGGAGCGGCAAGTGCTCGCGGGAAAAATTTCACCAACGGCCGCCGTGAAGCGGCTTCTTACCATACACAACCATGATCCAGAAAATTGACCACCTCGGCATCGCCGTCCGCTCGCTGGACGAGTCGGTGAAATATTACGAAACAGCCCTTGGCCTGAAGTGCGAGCACCGGGAGGAAGTGCCGTCGCAAAAAGTGCGCACCGCGTTTTTCACGGTCGGCCAGACGCACATCGAATTGCTGGAGCCGACGAGCGAGGAAAGCCCCATCGCGAAATTTCTCGCCAGGAACGGCGAAGGCATCCACCACGTCGCGTTCGGCACGGACAACATCGACGCCCAGTTGCAGGGCGCGAAAACCGCGGGAGTGCAGTTGATCCACGAAAAACCGTTCGATGGCGCGGGCGGGAAGCTGGTCGCTTTTCTCCACCCGAAATCGACACACGGGGTGCTCACCGAACTTTGCAGCGAAAAGAAAGAAGGGTAATAACAATATGCCAATCGCAAAACATCTGCTTGAAGAATTGCAAAAACGCCGCGAGCGCGTGGGTAGCGGCGGCGGCGCGGACAAAATCCAGGAGCGCCACAAGAAGGGACTCATGAGCGCCCGCGACCGGCTCGGGAATCTTTTTGATGAAAATACTTTCCAGGAATTTGGAATGCACGCTGAGCACAGCGGCACATTGTTCGGCCTTCAGGGCAAGGTTCTTCCTGCCGATGGCGTGGTGACCGGCACAGGCCACGTGAACGGCCGTCCAGTGGCCGCCTACAGCCAGGATTTTACCGTTGCGGGTGGCTCGCTCGGGAACATCCATGCGAAGAAAATTTGCGACACGCTGGACTACGCGGTGCACGCAGGCCTGCCCGTGGTCGGGTTCAACGATTCCGGCGGGGCACGCATCCAGGAGGGAGTCGAATCGCTTTCCGGTTACGGCAGCGTGTTTTTCAAGAATGTCTATTGCTCCGGAGTGGTGCCGCAGATCGCCGTCGTCGCCGGCCCGTGTGCCGGCGGCGCGGCGTATTCGCCCGCGCTCACCGATTTCATCATCATGGTGAACAAAACCGCCAATATGTTCATCTGCGGCCCCGAGGTCATCAAGGCGGCGACCGGGGAGTCGGTGACCATGGACGAGGTCGGCAGCGCCACCGCGCACGCGACCGTGAGCGGGAACATCCACTTCGTTGCC
>DASZPK010000361.1:0-5652 GCA_035550335.1 Chthoniobacteraceae bacterium
CCCCATCCCGCCGGAAAAACTCGCCGCCGTGGCGGCGCGCGTGAAGGAGTTCACGCAAAACGCCACCGACCCCTACTCGGGCCAGACCATCACCGACCCCGATACCGACATCCCCGTGCAGCACAAAACCGAATTGCTCATGGACGTATTCGGCCTGCAAAGCACGGGCAGCGGTGAATTTGACGCGACCGACGGCGACAAGCAGGTCCTGCGCGAAATCGAATGGCAGCCCGCCGGTGGCAAAAAGCTCAGCGGTGCGTATCTGCTGGAAGTCTCCGGCGCGGGTGCCGATGGCCGGGTCGTGGGCAATCGTACGATTGTGAGTTTCAGCGACGTGATCCTCACGGAAAAGCGGACCGACTCCGCCGTGACGGTGCGCGTCGCGAAAATGTCCGACGGCATGCCTGCGCCCGGCATCACCGTTCACGTCGTCACACGGAGCAACAAGGAACTCGACCGCGCCACGACCGACGAAAACGGCATCGTTTCCTTCTCCGAACAGCTTTTTGCCGGATACCTCAATGGCAATTTTCTCGGGGACTCCACCCCCGCGGACACGAACAAGGATCTCGCATACACCCTGATCGCAGACACGCAGGACGGCCCCGCGCTGCAATTCCTCGACCTCGCGACTTTCAACTCCGGCGCGCCGATTTATACGCCGCGCGGTGCGAATGCGAACAAGCAAGGCCAGGAATTGCGCTCGGTGATCGTCACCGACCGCAACCTCTACCGCCCGCTCCAGACCGTGGAGATGAAAGGCATGCTGCGCGTCGCGGAAAATGGCGCGCTCACGATCCCCGCCGGCGCACAAGCGCATTGGCGCATCACCGGCGCGGATGACGACCATACAGTCATCGAGGGCGACGCGCCGATTTCCGCCGATGGCGGCTGGACCGCGCATTGGGACATCCCGGAAAAAATCCAGCTCACCGATTACTCGATCCATTGCCAGTACGGCGATTTGAAAGCGGAGGCGACCGCCAATTTCGGCATCCAGGAATACCGCGTGCCGCTCTTCTCCGCCGAGGTCTCCATCCTCAACAAGACCGGCTCCTCCTCGCAGGCGAAAGTGACCTCCGCCTATTTCCACGGCGCGCCCAACCGCGGCGCGCGCGTCCATTGGACCGCCACATGGACATCAGCGGATGGCGTCGACAGCGACCGCTATTCCGACGACAGCACCGCCGACGCCGATGGCGACAACGACGAGGCGAAATTCACCCGTTACGACAGCGACACCGGCCGCGATGACGCCGTGAAACCCAAGCGCGATCCCGAGGATTCAAAAACGGTCGAGGGCGATGCCACGCTCGACGCAAATGGCGTGGCTACCATCAAGTGCGATTCACCGTTCACCGACGGCGTCGTGCGCGGGCGCTGCACCGTGGTCTGGAAGGCGGACATCACTTCCATCGACGGGCAGACCATCACCGGCGGCGATTCCGTCACGCTGCAACTCATTCCCGCGCTGCCCGGCATCCGCGTCACCGAGCAGACGGGCGAGCAGCCCGACCAGCACGGCGTGAAAGTCGAAGTGGACGCCGTCGACGCCGACGACAAACCCGCTGCCGGTCTGCAAATGGACGTGGACCTCTACCACCTCACCACGAAATCCGTAAAGGAGAAGCTCGGCCCGTTCGTCTATTGCTACCGCAACACCACCACCTACACGAAAGTCGCCACGCACACGTTCACCGCGCCGGGCGCGTTCGTCTTCCCGGTTGACGACACCGGCGATTACAACGCCGTCGCCACGACGAAAAACCAGGACCACACGCCCATCGTGAGCGCGAACACCAACGTCACCGGCGACGAGCCGGCGGAGTTCCCGGTCGAGAACGAGGCGACATTCAAGATCACGCACGAGGACAAAAAATTCCAGCCGGGCGAAAACGCGGTGCTGCACGTCGAGGCGCCGTTCGCCGGCGTGGCGTGGGTCTCCGTCGAGTCGAACGAAATCCTCACTACCAAGCTCGTGAAACTCGACGGCAACTCCGGCCGCATCGAGCTCCCCGTGAAAAAAGAATACGGGCCGAACGTGTTCGTCTCCGTTTACCTTGTAAAACCGGGCGGCGCTGGCGAATTACCGAAGGAGCGCTTCGCCTTCACCGACCTCAAGGTGAACGTGCCGGAGCAGGAGTTGAACATCGCCACCACCACCGAAAAGGACACCGTGCGCCCGGGCGACCCGGTGCGCGGCGAAATCACGGTGCTCAGCGAGAGCAAGCCCGTGCAGAACGCCGACATCGCCGTTTTCGCCGTGGATGACGCGGTGCTGAAACTCGGCGAGTGGAAGCTCCCCGATGCGGCGGCGACGTTTTATCCCGAGCGCCGTTTTGGCGTTTCGACCTACAGCGCGCTCGCGCGATACATCACCGGCATCAAGCGCGACAGTATCACGGAAAAAGGGTTCGTGATCGGCGACGGCGGCGACAACGCGTTTAAAAACGTGACCGTGGTGCGCAAGGAATTCCGCACACTCGCTTATTGGGAGAGCAGCCTCAAGACCGACGCGCAAGGGAAAATCAAATTCGAGTTCAAGGCGCCGGATAATCTCACCTCGTATCGCATCGTCGCCGTGGGCGAGACCGACAAAAACCAATTCGGCGGCGATGCCTCGTGCGTCGTGAAAATTTCCAAGACCCTCATCGCCGAGCCCGCGCTCCCACGCTTCGTGCGCAACGGCGACGAACTCGAACTCCGTCTGGTCGTGCGCGAAAAATGCGCGAACACCGATCAGGTCGTCGTGCGCTGCGTGCCCGACGAGCATCTGCAAATCATCGGTTCCGCCGAGGCTACGCAGGAGGCCACAAACGACGTGCCGGTCGTGTACCGTTTCCGCGCGAAAGTCGTCGATCCCGATTTCACGCCCGCGAACATCCGTTTCGACGCCGCGTCGAAAACAAACTCCGAAGCGACCGACTCTGTGCAAAACACGCTCCCCTGTTTCCCACCCGTGACCGTGCGTGTCGACACCCGCGCGGGGACATTCGACGGCCCGAATTTCGATCCCGCGCAGAAGATGCCCGATACGTGGAAAAACGCACATGGCGTTTACGACCTCACGATTTCCACTTCGCAATACCTGCCGAAAATCAACGGCCTCCCCGTGATCCTCGATTATCCGCACGGCTGCTTCGACCAGATCTCCACGCGCATGCTCGGCTACGGCGCGCTCGGCGACCTCCTCGCCTATCTCCCCAACGCCGAATCGCGCGAGAAAAATTACCGCGACTCGATCCAGAACGGCCTCAAGCAATTTGGTGACGCCGTGCACCAGGACGGCATGCTCCCCTACTGGCCCGAGGAGGAAAAACCGAGCCCATTCTGCACGGCGGAAGCCTGCTGGGCGCTCGGTGAAATCGAGAACGGCGGCTTCAAGATTCCCGAAAAATTGCCGGAGAAAATCGCGAAGGCCACCAAGGAAATCGCCCTCGGTCACGTGAAGAGCGAGCCGTTCACGCAGGCGCTGGCGCTCACGGTCCTTTCCCAAAAACACGCGGACGCCGATTTCGCCACGGTCGTGCAGGATCTCTATCTGAAGCGCAATAATTCAGACGACGAAACGCGTGCGCTGCTCGCGCTCACGATGCACCAGCTCAACATCATGCCCAAGGAGAAGGCGCAGTTGATGCGCGAAATCGACAACGGCGACATCCTCGCAAAGGCATTCGACCCGGCGACATTCTCCTCCGCCACGCGCGCCGAGGCGGTGCGCGCCCTCGCCTTCTGCAAGATCGCGCCGGAGAATTGGACGCCGGAGAAAAAGGATTTGCTGCGCAAGAAAATGCTGGCGCTCATGGATTCCTCCACCGACCTCTCCACGCAGGAGAACTTGTGGCTGCTGCTCGCGTTCAAGGCATTCCAGGATTCGGAAAATATTCCCAAGCTGGAACTCCCCAAGGACACGAAAGCCGCGCTCTCGAGCAACGGCGATTCCGCGGGCTGGCGGGGGCTCGCCATTCCGCCCGGCGTGAACAAGGCGCTCTCGGGCCTCAACGGCGCGCAGCTCAGCTACGTGATCTCGGGCAAATATATGAGCGACAACCCGGTCGTCGACCGCGAGGACCACGGCATCCGCGTCGAGCGCGTGGTGCGCAATCTCACCGACCCAAAACGCACCGGCACGGCGGAAGCGCCGTTCAAGCTCGGCGACCAGATCCTCATCTCCTACCGCATGTTCACGCAAAAACCGCAGGATTACGTTGCGCTCGAGGACGAGCTGCCCGCCGGCCTGGAGACGATGAATTTCAACCTGCCGCAGGTCGGCAAGTTTTATCCCGACGCTTTCATCGAATCCAAGGAACCCGCTCTTTATCTCTCGCACTCGGAATTGCGCGACCAGGCGTCGATGCTTTATTTCGACCAGCTTCCGAGCGGGGCGAGCGTGTACGGAATCCTCGCGCGCGCCACGGTCGCGGGCACCTTCCGCTGGCCGGCCACGCAGGTCGAGCCGATGTATGACAGCCGTTTCTCCGGCCTTTCGCCTTCATCACTATGCGTCGTCGCCTCTGGAGACTGATCAAGATTGCCGCGGGAATACTCGGCGCGCTCGCGCTCGTGTTCGTGCTCTGGGCCTGGTGGCTACCCATGCCCGATGAGTTGCTGCGGCAACCGCGCGGCACGCTCACGCTGCTCGACATCCGCGGCCGGGTGTTTGCGGAGATCGGCAATGGCGAGGCGCGCATGCAGCACCCGGTGCCGCTCGCGGAGATGGGCCAGTGGCTCCCGCGCATGACCGTCGCGCTCGAGGACCACCGCTTTTACGACCACGACGGTATCGATCCCCACGCGCTGATCGGCGCACTCTCGAAGGACCTCAAGGCCGGCCGCATCGTCGCGGGCGGATCTACCATCACCGAGCAGCTCGTGAAAATGGCGACCCATCGCAAGGGGCGCAACTGGTTCGACAAATTGCGCGAGGCCGTGATCGCGTGGAAACTCGAGCGGCGCTGGGGCAAGGAGGAAATCCTCGCGGCTTATCTCAACCGCAGCCATTACGGCAACCTGCGGCTCGGGCCCGAGGCGGCGGCGGAATGCTATTTCGGCAAGGAAGCGAAAGACCTCACACTCGCCGAGGCGATTTATCTCGCCGGCCTCCCGCAGGCCCCCACGCGTTTCAACCCGTGGCTCGCGCCCGGGGAAGCGAAACGCCGCTACGAGCGCGCGCTTGCGCGCCTCGCGGAGCTCGGCGTGATCGATCCCTCGCAGCAAAAACTTCTCGCCGATAATCCGCCCACGGTGATGCACACCACCCCGCCGCGCCTTGCCCCGAATTTCTGCCAGGCGCTGCTCGCGGAACACCCGGGCCTGAGCGGCCGCGTCCGCACCACGCTCGACCTCGACCTCCAGCGCACCGCGGAAAATCTCGTGCGCGCGCATTTGCAAACGCTCACCGGCGGCGATGTCTCCAACGCCGCGATGGTCGTCCTCGATAATTCCGACGGCGCCGTGCGTGCGATGGTCGGCTCCGCTGATTACGCGACCTGCGAGGTCAACGGCGCGCTCACCCCGCGCAGTTCGGGCTCCACGCTCAAGCCCTTCATCTACCTCGCCGCCCTCGACCGCCGCATCCTCACCGCCGCGACCATCCTCCCCGATACGCCCGACGCCATCCGCGAGGAATACGCCGATTACGATCCGCAGAAT
>DASZPK010000362.1:0-5779 GCA_035550335.1 Chthoniobacteraceae bacterium
AATGGTACGCCATCGACATCCGCCATCTCTATTTCCACATCCCTTTCTGCGCGAAGCTCTGCCCCTACTGCAGCTTCTACGTGGACACCCATTTCAAAAACAAGTCCGCGCGTTTCCTCGATGCGCTGTTGAACGAAGTAAAACAACAGACGGCGCGCCACCCGGCTGCGCCGCACACCATTTACTTCGGTGGCGGTACGCCGAGTTCGCTCTCGATTTCCGAAATCGAATCGCTGGCGCGACTGCGCGACATTCTCGATTTCTCAAAACTGGAGGAATGGACGTTCGAAATCAACCCGGCCACGGTCTCGACGGCCAAGGCCCGGGCCCTGCTCGCGTTGGGCGTGAACCGCATCAGCATGGGCGTGCAGTCGTGGGACGACGGCCTGTTGAAAACGCTTGGCCGCATCCACACGGCGGCGCAGGCGGAGGAAACCTTCCGCACCCTGCGCGAAGCGGGATTTGAAAACATCAGCATCGATCTCATGTTCGCCGTCCCCGGCCAGACCCGCGATCAATGGGTCGCCACGCTTGAAAAAACGATTTCGCTCCGGCCGGAGCACATTTCCTCCTACTGCCTCACGTACGAGGAGGACACGGAATATTTCCGCAAATTGCGCGCGCACGAATTTTCGCAGGACACCGAGCGGGACGCCGATTTTTTCGAGCTGACCATGGACACGCTCGGCGCGGCGGGCTATTCGCAATATGAGATTTCCAATTACGCGCTGCCCGGCCGCGAGTCCCGGCACAATTTTGCGTACTGGGACAGCGCGGATTATCTCGGCTTCGGGCCCGGCGCGTTCTCGACCGTCGGCGAGCATCGGTGGCAAAACATCGCGGACACGGCGGCATATACCGGCAAGGTTCTCGCTGGTGAGTCGCCTGTTTCACTCGACGAGACCGTGAAACCTTCCACGCGCACCGGCGAGCGGATCGCCTTCTCGCTGCGCACCATCCACGGCGTGCCGGATGCGATGCTCGAACCGTGGCGCACCGAGGTGGAGGAATTCCGCAAGCTCGGTTTCCTCGAACACGACGGCGGCAAGGTGCTGCTCACGCGCAAAGGGAAGTTGATGGCTGATTCCGTCGCGGAGATTTTCGTGTGAATTACGACGTGATCATTTGCGGCGGAGGGCCAGCCGGCACGGCCTGCGCCGCGGTTTGCGCCGTCGGCGGGATGAAGACGCTGCTCATCGAAAAGGCGCGGTTTCCCCGTGAAAAAGTCTGCGGCGATTGCATCAATCCCTCGTGCTGGCCGGTGCTGGAACGGCTGGGCGTGGCGGATCGCGTCATAGCGCTTCCGCACTCGGAATTTACCGAGGTGGAATTCATCGGCCTCGATGGGAAATCCATCCGTTATCCGCTCCATCCCTCGCCGCGCGGGGAGATCGCGATCAAGCGCAGCCTGCTCGACCAGCTTCTTTTGCAGCGCGCCATCGAATGCGGCGCGGAAGTGCGCCAGGAAATGACCGTCACCGGAGTCGAACCGGGATGGAAAATCCGCTGCGGGGAGGAAATCTTCGAAGGCCGAAACCTCGTGGCTGCAGATGGCCGCAATTCATCAGTCCTGCGCCTGCTCAACATGCTCCCCTCGCCCGACCGGGAGCGCGTGGCGATCCAGGCGCACATCCCCGCGCCGCCCGGCTTCGGCGAGCGCGTGGCGTTGCGTTTTCTGCCCGCGGGTTATTGCGGCTACAGCAGCGTCGGCAATGGAGAATTGAATCTCTGCCTTGTTGGAAAACCCGGGGACATTCCCGCATTGAAACATTGGGCGGCGGGTCAATTTGAAATCCCGCCCGGGCAATCGTGGCGCACCATCACCCCGCTCTCGCGCAAACCGGTCCCGCCCACGGCAAACAATCTCCTGCTCGTGGGCGATGCCGCGCGCGTGATCGAGCCGTACACCGGCGAGGGCATCTACTACGCCATCGCCTCCGGTGAACTCGCCGCGAAATGCCTCGTGCAAAATCTTCCGCCCGAAAACTACCGCCGCGAGCATGAGCGGCTTTATTCCGGCCGCCTTTGGGTGAATCGCGTTTCGCGTTACGCCGCGCTTCATCCACGGCTGGCTACCATCGCGCTGGAGGCGATGCGGCACTATCCGCCATCGTTGCGTTTCCTAACCTCGAAAATCGTGGGAACTGCTCTCGCGCCGTGATCAAAAAATCAGAGGCCACAATTTTGGCCCGAAGATGATCGCACCCACGATTGCGGCGCCAATGGCCGACAGCAGGACTGCGCCGGCGGCAACATCCTTCGCCTTGCCGGAGAGCGGGTGCACTTCCAGCGAGATTCGATCCACGATCAACTCGACCGCTGTGTTCACCGCTTCGCAAGCACACACCACCGTGATCGCCAATACGATGGAACACCACTCCGCGGCCGACAGGCCCAGGACAAATCCCAGCGCAATCGCGATCACCGCCGCAATCGCATGGACGCGCGCGTGCCATTGCGTTGAGAAAACTCTCAGCCCTCGAAAAGCGTGGGCAAACGCCCGCATCCGCTTTTCGAATGAAGGCATGGCGCGGGGCGCGATTGCGCCGGGTTAAGGCAGATAGCTCGGCGTGGGCTTCTGCGAAGGAGCGCCGCTGTTGGCGGCGGGTTTTTGTTGCGGCTGATCCCCTTTTACGCCGGGCATCGCGATCAGGTTCAATTCACTGGCGGAATGCTTTTCGCAGGCATTCAAGGTCAAAACCACGAAACCGATAGCAAGAAGATGGGGCCATTTCATAAGAGCAGGGGAAACTTTCTAAACGTTCACAGTCGAAATGCAACAAAAACTCACGAGACAAAAACTCACCTGCCCCGGTAGGTGCAGCGCACGCCGGCCGTCTCGTGCACGGTGATCTCGCACAGGCCGGGGCATTTCGTGGTGAGTTTGCCCCAGAGCCATGCTGAGAGGTTTTCGAAGGTCGGGTTTTCGAGGCCGGGAATGTCGTTGAGGTAATTGTGGTCCAGCTTTTCCACCAGCTCGCGCACGGCCTCGGAGATTTGCGCGTGGTCGTAGAGCCAGCCCATCTTTGGGTCCACCTCGCCTTCGACGGAGATCTCCACTCGAAAACTATGGCCGTGCATCCGGGCGCATTTGTGGCCGGGCGGGACGTTCGGCAGCGTGTGCGCCGCCTCGAACCTGAACTCTTTCGTCAAACGAACTTGCATGTTACTCCATTGTTAAACACCGCGCTCGGCCGGGTCCCAGATGAACTTGTGCATCTGCAGTTGGAAGCGGACGTCGAGCTTGTCCTCGATTATCCATTCCACGATTTCGAGCGGCTGGATTTTCCCGAAGACCGGGGAAAATAGAACGGTTCCGCACCGCGCGCCAAGCGCGAATTTGCGCACCTGCTCGCGCGACCATTCGTAATCCTCGCGCGAGCCGATCACGAATTTCACCTCGTCGCCTTTGTTGAGATGCTCGATGTTCGAGTAAAGGTTCCGCGCGCATTCGCCGCTGGAGGGAGTCTTTAAATCCATGATCCGGTGCACGCGCGGGTCGATCTTCGAAATATCGTGCGCGCCGCTCGTCTCGATGAGCACCGTGCGCCCGGCGTCGCAGAGCGCGGCCATGAGCGGGAGCACGTTTTTTTGGAGGAGCGGCTCGCCTCCGGTGATCTCGACCAGGTCGCAAGCCTCCGCGAGCACCTCATCGATCACCTGCTGGAGCGGGCGTTTTTTGCCTTCGTAGAACGCATATTCCGTGTCGCAATAGGTGCAGCGCAGGTCGCAAGCCGTGAGCCGTACAAAGACGCAACGCTTCCCCGCCCATGTGCTTTCGCCCTGGATGGAGGTGTAGATTTCGTTGACGGTGAGGCTGGGTACTTTATCCGGCACGGCGGGAATCTATGCAGGATCGCGGTTTACGCGAATAAAAATTCTTCTGTTCAACCGCCTGTTCCTGTCAAGAATGGCCTCCCGTATTATGCAGAACCGCATCGACCAGAAATTCGCCTCCCTCAAATCGCAAGGCCGCAAGGGCTTTGTCGCCTATATCTCCGCCGGGGACCCGACGCTGGATGCGACCAAATCGCTGGCGCTTGCTTTTGAAAAAATCGGCGTCGATGTGCTGGAACTCGGCGTGCCGTTTTCCGACCCGCTGGCCGATGGCATCGTGAACCAGCTCGCAGCGCAGCGCGCGCTCGAAGCCGGGGCCACGGTGCAGGGCGTGCTGGCCACCGTGCGCGCGATTCGTAAGGAATCGCAGATCCCGATCGTCCTCTATACGTACGTGAACCCGATGTATAAATATGGCCTCGAAAAATTCCACCGCGACGCCGAGGCTGCGGGCGTGGATGGCCTGCTCATCCTCGACCTCCCACCCGAGGAGGACCGGGAGGAATTCATCAACCGCGGCACGTTGAAACGCATCCGCCTCATCGCGCCCACGACTCCGCCGGAGCGCATCCGTGAGATCACCGCGAAGGCCGACGGCTTTATCTACTACGTCTCGCGCGAAGGCGTGACCGGCGAGCAGAAATCGGTCGCCGCTTCGCTGCCTGCACAGGTCGCCGCGATCCGCGAGACCACGCAGCTTCCCATCGCCGTCGGCTTTGGGGTCTCGAATCCCGACCACGTGCGCGAAATCGCCAGGTGCGCGGATGCCGTCGTGGTCGGCAGCGCCATCGTCAAGCGCATCGCCGAGCACGGGAAGGAGCCGGACCTGGTCGAGCGGGTCGCGGCGTTCATCGAGTCGCTCACGAGCGCGTTGCGCTGAGGCGATATGAGGGCACGGCATGTTCTCGTCGGCGCGGGAATTGCCGCCGCCATCCTCTCGCTGCCGTGCATTTTTTATTTTACCGGCGCGTGGATTCCCAATCTGCCGCCGCAAGATGAATATCCAGTGCGCGGAATCGATGTCTCGCATCACCAAGGGGAAATCCAATGGGACAAGGTCGCCGCGTCGGGAATCCGGTTCGCCTACATCAAGGCCACGGAGGGGACGACTTACGACGACCTGAATTTCAAGGCGAATTGGGACGCCGCGGCCACGGCCCATGTCGCGCGCGGCGCGTATCATTTCTATGTCCTCGGGGCGCCCGGCAAGGAGCAGGCGGCCCATTTCATGGCGAAAGTCCCCGTTGATCCCGGCACGCTCCCGCCAGCGATCGACATCGAATTGAGCGGGGCAAACACCGGCGTCGATTCGATCCCGCAATTCCAGCGCGAACTGGAGGAGTTCACCAGCGCCATCGCCGCGCATTATGGCAGGCAGCCGGTTGTTTATACATCGCGCGGTTTCCGCAACCGTTACCTGCAAAGCGTGGCGTTGGATTCCTGGTGGATCACGGACACATTTTTCACCCCGCCGAAATTCAAGGAGCAGCCCTGGCAATTCTGGCAATACAGCGGCCACGCGCGAGTGGCCGGGATTGCCGGTTTCGTGGATGCCGATGTGTTCACAGGCACGGAGCGCGATTTCCAGGAACTGCTTTTAAAAGCCGGCCTTACTCCCGCTCGCTGATCGCCGCCTGTGCGCGCAGGAGATCGTGCAGCGTCACGACGCCCAGCGGTCTGCCTTCATTCGCGACGTCGGTGATCACCACAAGACCCGCGGGGGATTCGATGAGCAGCGCCTGGCACTGACGGATGGTTTGGCTCGGACGCACAGTCGTTACGGAGAGGAGGCACGGCTCGCGTTTTTCCTTCACCGCGCTTTCCATTTCCGTACGCATCACCACGCCGGCAAGCCTGCCATCGTCCACCACGGGAAAGCAGCGATAGGGCTTGCTTTCCAACACGGCCGCGAGCGTCGCCGCATCGAGCTTGTCGAGCACCA
>DASZPK010000363.1:0-5224 GCA_035550335.1 Chthoniobacteraceae bacterium
CTGTGGATCGTGCAGACCGAGCCGAGGTCGACGTAGATCCACCCGGGGTCGACGCCGGCGGTGCTTTGCCATTGCGTGGTGGTGTTGGAATCGAATGCGAGATTCGGCGTGTTGTTTCCCACGGATGACGATGCGGTCGCGGGCTGGTAGAGCGCGAGGTTGACGTCCGAGGGCGAGCCGAGGCTCGTGCCGATCGCGGCGCTCACCAGCGCATCGTCGGAGGAATCGACCGCTCCGTCGCCGTTGATATCGTAAATATCGGTCGCGCTGGTGACGGTGGAAGTATGATTGTTTTGGACGATTGCAAGGTCGAGCGAGTCCACCACGCCATCGCCGTTGACGTCGCCCCACAAGATATTGAACGGGATGTCGGCCGTGCCGCCGCCGGGCGTGATGCCGGATAAATGCAGGTCGAGCGCCTGGTCGTTTGCGACGCCGGTGAGATTCACGGTGACCACCATTTTGGTCGAATCATAAGTCAGCGAATTGACACTACCCACCGCTGTCCCGCCACCCTGGAGTCCGAGCGTCGCCGTGATGCCGGAGACGGCGGTTGGAAAATTCAGCACGAGTTTGTATTGCCCCGCGGTCGCGCCTTTGCGCCCTTCGATGACCGTGGTTGCCGAGGGCCAGATGGACGTGCCGAAAGTGCCGGCCGAGCCCTGTGTCTGGTACGAAACCGCGGCCAGCACCGGCGGGCCCATGAGGTTGGTGATTTCGCTTGCGGCGAGGGCGCGATTGTAAAGGCGCACTTCGTCAAGCGTGCCGGGGAAGGATTCCAAATTGCCCGTCACGTTCTGTTGCGCCATCCAGAGGTCGCCCGCGCCATCGCCGGCCTGCGCCGCGCCGCTCGCGGCGAGCGCGCCGTTGATGTAAAGCTTTCGCGTGCCCGCCGCGCCATCCTGCACAACCGCTACATGCGTCCACGTCCCTTCGGTCGCGACGGGCCCGACGATGTCGCCGCCGGGGCCGCGGAAGACCCATTGGTTGCTCGCGTTGATCCAGATGCCGTACGCGTTCCCCTGGTCGGCGGACTTGGCGATGATGGTCTCCTCGCTGTTGCGGAGCGCGGCGGGATTCACCCACGTCGCGAGGGTGAAGCTCTGGTTCGCCGCGAACTGCAGGTCCGCCTTGTTGGGCACGGTGATGTTGGATGTGGCCTGGCCGGTGCCGTGAAATTCCACGCCATTATTGATGAGACCCGCGAGAAGGCCGGCCTCGCCATTGATCGTCCCGGTGTGACCGTTGACGGTGAGGTCGTTCACGGTATTGCCCCCTGTCTCGTCGAGGTTCCAATACGCGACGAGGCCGTTTTCGTAGTAATAGGGGAACGTGGTCGCGGAGGCTGTGTTGCTCGGGGCGGAGTTGCCGTTCGCGTTGAACGCGACCACCTGGTAAAAATAGGTCGTGTTCGGCGTGAGGCCGGAGTCGGTGTAAGTCGTGACGTTCGCGGCCACGATCCCGATTTGGGTGAACGGCCCGGCGACGGTCGTGGCGCGTTTGACGGCGAACCCGGTTTCGTTGGTCGAGTTGTCGCTCCATGTCAACGTGATCGCGCTCGATGTATTTGCCGTGGCGATGGCGCTGGTTGGCAGTATCGGCGCGCTCGTCCCGGAGGAGATCAGCCCGTAGACGAGCAGGTGCCCCGTATTGGTGCTGTCATACGCTGTGTAATAAAGTTTTCCATTCGCCACCATCGGCAGGGCGAACTTGGTGTTTTGTGTCCCGATATTGCCGGGGAGCGTCGAGTTGGCGGAAAAAATCGGGTTCCCGGAGACGTTGGCGGCGTTGTAGGCGTTGATGCCGCCGCCGGTGAGGATCCAGACGACCCCGTTGGCCGTGCCGCTCGAGGAGATGAAACAACCGCGCCCCTTTCCGTTGTAAGTGGCCGTGGATGTGATCGGCGTGGTGGAAATATATGTGCCGTTTGCGGCGTTGTAACCGACGGCGCGCTGCTCGAGGTTTCCGCCCGACGCGGAATAATAGATATAACCGTTGAAATAAGCCGGCGTCATAAACAGCCAGTTGCCGCCCGGCTCCGGGATTTCCTGGATGGCTTGATCTGGGGTATTGATGCCGCTCAAGTTGTCGCGGTCCACCACGTAAAGCACGGCCCCCTTGCCGCCGCCCACCATGATGTGCGTGTGCGGCCCGGCTTGATCGGGCAGCAGGCAGAGGCCGCCGGAGCCGACGTCGAGGTCGCCGTTGTTGAGGGTCTGCCAATTGTTGGGCGTAAACCAGTTCAACGTGTTGGAGAAGAGATTCAGCCCAAGCGAGCCGGTGCCGGAGGTGTCGATCTTGAGCATGCTCTCGCCCCAGTCGGCGCCATTTTGCGAGTTTTTCTGGTCCCATGAGCCGTTGGCGATGGAGACGAAGATGTTGCCCGCGCTATCGAATGCGGGACCCGCACCGCCCTGCCAGATGCCGCCCTCGCTGCCGTTGGGGGTGGCGTTGAATTTTTTCACGACCTGGAGCGTGGTCTTGTCGAAACCGATGATCTCGCCGTGGTACGGCGTGGTGTCGCTGTGGGAGGCGTAGGAGATGTAAACCACGCCGTTGTAAAGCGTCATCGCCGCCCGTGTATGCTCGTGCAGGGCGCTGAAGGGGACCTGCCCGCCGGATGAATCGCTGGAACTGCCGGGAAAGGTCGGGTTGATCTCGACCGGGCTGTTAAACTTTGTTGCACCGGTCGCGAGGTCGAGCGCGTACAGATACTGGTGATAGGTCGTGTCCGACGTCCGCTGCACCTTGGAGACGATGTAAATCGTGTTGGTGCTCATGTCGATCACCGGGGTCGTCGTGATGCCGAGTTCAATGCTGATGTCGCCCGAGCCCACCACACTCTGCGGCACGGGCACGGTGCCCGCCGGCAGGAGGCTGTCGTGCCAGATCGCGTTGGTATTCACCCCGGTGTTGGAGTCGCCGTCGAAGGCGTAAATGCTGCAATGCTCGGTGCAGACGTAGACGAGGTTGTGCGGCGTGCCGCTGACATTCACGCCGCTGGCAATCAGCGGCTGGCCGTACGTCTGCCCATCCATCGGCTGCGAAAACAGAAAGCCAAAAGCGCCGCTTGCGCCCACATTTCCGGGCGTGAGGATGGTTTCATTGGCGTTGTTGCCGGAGTGCTGGAGATCGACCTGCCAGACCGTGATATTAGTCTGCGCCAATGCGGCCGCGGAGAGCGCGAGCAAAAGGGACACAGCCACGCAAAGGGGGAAAAAGGGCTTCATTCGACGCAAAAGAAGAGCAAAGATGGTACGGATTTGGGAAATAGACTGCAATGCGATTGGGGCGTAGCGAAAAACGCTACATGCTGGATCGTGAATATTCCTTCATCAGGAAGCGTCCGAGGGCAGATGCGATTCATCATTATCGCGATATTCGCCGCGCTCTCCTTGTGCGGAAGCGGCGCCCTGGCGAAAGGCAAGACCATCGGTGTTTTCGTCGCGCTGGCTGACCCGGACCACACGGGCATCGAGAAGTTGCCGAAGTCGATCGGTGACGGCGACAACGCGGAGACGAACCTTTATTGGGGGAACGACGAGGGGCTCAAAGGGACTTTCGACCACAGCAAAAAATGGAAGCTCGTGGAGAAAAACGAAACGCCGCAGGCCGATGTCGTGATGAGCACCCGCACGTACCGCCGCACCGGGAGCGACCTCACGCTCGTGGCACGCGCTTATCGCGGCTCGCAGATGCAAAAGTGCGTGCAGGATTACGAAGACGCGGTCGCCCATGGCAGCTACGATCTCGTCGTATTCATCGGCCACGATGGCCTGATGGATTTCCAACTCCCCATGCCCCAGCGCGCCGCCGACCAGGCGCGAAAGCCCGATTGCGTCGCGCTCTGCTGCGTGAGCGAACAGTTTTTTAAACAACGTCTCACCGCCGCGGGCGGCCATCCCGTGCTCCTCACCACGCAGCTCATGTATCCCGGCTCCTTCACGCTCGAAGCGCTGGCCGACACGTGGGCGGCGGGCGGAACCCCGGCCGCCATCCGCGAAAGCGCCGCGGGGGCATACGCGCACAACCAGAAGATTTCGAAAAAAGCGGCGCTTGGGGTGTTTGCGGAGTTGAAGGAATAAGCGAGCGATGACCCATTGGTCATTGCGCCCCTGCCGCCCATTGACACTCCACCCGCAACTGCTACGCTCGCCAGCCTCCATGAAAAAAGTCATCGCCACCCCCGACGCCCCCGCGGCTGTGGGCCCCTATTCGCAGGCCATCGCGCTCGGGAACCTGCTCTTCTGCGCGGGCCAGATCCCGCTCGACCCCGCCACCGGCGCGCTCGTGACCGGGGATGCGACCATCCAGACGGAGCAAGTGCTGAAAAATCTCGAAGCGGTTTTGCACGCGAATCAGATGACATTCGCCAATGTGGTGAAGACCACCGTGTTCCTCACCGACCTGGCCGATTTCGCGAAGATGAACGAGGTTTACGCGAAATACTTCAGCCAGCCCCACCCGGCCCGCTCGACGATCCAGGTGGCGGCGCTGCCGAAGGGGGCGAATGTCGAAATTGAAGCCATCGCCGCCACCCTGTAAACCCCATAAATTTGAATCTGGAAATCCCCGAAGAAGGGTTTATTGTCTCTTTCCCCGGTTTTCCGGGCATTGAATTTTTGCGATTGAAACACACATGATTAATTGGGCTTTAAAGAAAATAGTGGGTTCGAAGAACCAGCGCGAGGTCAAGCGCATGCAGCCCGTCGTGGACAAAATCAACGCCATCGAGCGGGAACTCCAGTCGATTTCCGACGACGAATTGCGCGCAAAAACCGCCGCGTGGAAGGAGCGTATCTCGAAAATCGAGGATCCGAACGAGCAAAACCGTGCGCTCGACGAAATCATGCCCGAGGCCTTCGCGGTGGTGAAAAACGCCGCCCGCCGTCTCACGGAGCGCAAGCATTCCTTCATGGTCTGCGACCAGCCGATCACCTGGAACATGATTCATTTCGACGTGCAACTCATCGGCGGCATGGTGCTGCACGCGGGGAAAATCGCGGAAATGGCGACCGGCGAAGGCAAGACCCTCGTCGCGACGCTCCCCCTTTACCTCAACGCCCTCGCCGGGCGCGGCGCGCACCTCGTGACGGTGAACGATTACCTGGCCCGCCGCGACGCGGAATGGATGGGGCAGCTCTACGGTTTCCTCGGGCTCACGACAGGCATCATCCAGCACGACCAATCCCCCACCCTGCGCCGCGAGCAATATTATTGCGAC
>DASZPK010000364.1:0-8941 GCA_035550335.1 Chthoniobacteraceae bacterium
CCTTGCATGAGGCGCGACGAACCCATCACGATCCAGAGCGGGTGCCCGGGGTATTTGGCGACGTCCACGCGCAGGCGGTCGATTTTCATGCCATAGGGCGGGTCCCAAAAATTGCGGATCACGTGGTTCGCCATCACCCACCAATAGGAGTCGAGAAACAAGACCACGCCGAGGAACCAGCAAAGCCCGCCGATCCTGCTGCGCCTGAATTTTGCCCTGCTGCGGTTCATGAGTGGGATATGTATGGCGTTGGGCTTGGCAAATCCCAGCGCGTGGCAAGCAAACTCCGGGGAGCGCACCCGGCTCGGGTGCCGTTTGCGGCGGCTCGCCGCAAACACACGCAGGGCGATGCGGTCCGACTGCGCTTTAGCGAAAGGGTGTGGATTGCGCGTGTGCGCAAGTGTGATTGGGTGAATCTGTGGTGAAGCGGTGCGCGCGGTCCGTCCATTCGGCGAGCCGCCGAATGGTGCACGCGGGCCGCGTGCGCTCCCCGGAATCTGCTTGCGGTGCGTTGTCCGATTAGTCCGCCACTCATGGAACACAAGCTCATGGCGTCTCAGAACTGGAAATAAATGAATGGCTTGGCCGCGTTGGTCGCCATCAGGAACATCGTAACCACCGCGACCGTGTACGCAATCCCCCGCCGCGGCGCGCCCCACGTGAGCGACCATTTTTTCCAGAGGCCCGTTTCGGCCGCGATATGGAAGATCACCACCATCACCACTACCACGAGCAGCGAATTCGGCCCGATCGGCGAGCGCACCATCACGCCTTTTTGCCTGGTGAAGAGCGAATGGAAAACCCACGCGGCGAGGGTGAAAGTCTTCGCGCGGAACACCACCCACGAGAGCGTGACCGCGAGGAATGTGACCGCCGTGCGCAACGCCGCGCCCCGGCCCGATTTCATCGCGGCCTCCAACGCGGGGCGCGCCTTGCAAAAATTGCGGAACAGGCGGTGCACGAGCAGGAAAATGCCATGGATCACGCCCCATGCCACGTATGTCCAGTTCGCGCCATGCCAGAGGCCGCAGAGCGACATCGTCACCATCGTCGTGGCCACCGTCATGAGCACCGTGCCCCGGCTGCCGCCGAGCGAAATGAAGACGTAATCGCGCAGCCACGTGGAGAGCGAGATGTGCCAGCGCCGCCAGAACTCCGAGATATTTTTCGAGAGATACGGCATGTTGAAATTCTCCGGCAGCTTGAACCCGAGCATGTGCGCGGTGCCTACCGCGATGTCGCTGTAGCCCGAGAAATCGCAATAGATTTCCAGCGAATAAGCGATCACCGCGACCCACACGGCGCTGGTGGAAAATCCCGCCGGCGACGAGAAGACCGGGTCCGCGAGCGCCGCCATGCGGTCGGCGATGGCGATTTTTTTGAAGAGGCCCATCAGCACATATTGGAAACCGAGGTCGAGCCGTGCGCCGTCGAAATGCTTTACGCGGCGCACCTGCGGGAGGAAATTGCGCGCGCGAATGATCGGCCCCGCGATCATGCGCGGGAAGAAGCTGATGAAGAGCAGGAAGTAAACCGGGTTTTTCTCCGCCTCGATCCGCCGGTGATACAAATCCACCATGTAACTCACCGCCTCGAACGTGTAAAACGAGATGCCGATCGGCAGCACGATAAATTCCAAATTCGGCGCCGGCGTATGGATGCCGAAGCGCTGGAGCATTTCCAGAAACGACGCGACAAAAAACTTGGTGTATTTGAAGTAAACCAAAAGCCCCACATTCATCACGATGCTCGCGATGAGGAATGCCTTCCGGCGTCCCTGGGTCGTGCTGTTTTCCAGCGCTCGCGCCAGGAAATAATCGATGAGCGACGACCCCGCCACCACCGCGGCCAGCTTGGCATTCCAGCTCATGTAGAACCAGTAGCTGGCGGCCAGCAGGAAAATCATCTTCGGTTTCCGCCATGGAATCGCCCAATAAATGGCAAAAACCACCACGAAAAAAACCAGGAATTCGATCGAGTTAAAAAGCACGCGCGCTGTGTATAAATCCGCCTGTTATGGCGGGTCAAGAGCCAAGCCCCCGGTGATCCGCAGGGTAATCGGCTTGTAACGACGATTTTTGTCGCCTGGCGTGGACACAGGGGTGGTTCAGATTGTGCTCCAACTATTCATACATCCATCCCGCATTTGTTTTACGACTTTATAATAGATGTTGATGCGCCCAAATCTCTCAATGGGCCAAAAATTCCTGATCCCAGTGACAAAACATCCCGATATGAATCATTCCATGAATCGTCTTGCTCTGGTTTTGGTGGTGTGCGCGGGCTTCCATCTAACGGCATCGGGTGCCGACCCGGCGGATCCCCGGTTTGCCTCCGACAAGCCCAGGATGAAGTACCTTTTCGTTCACACCCCGGAAAAACCCTACGATATCAAGGCGCTGCAATGGTATGGCGGAATCATGGAACGTATTGTCGTCGTGGACAAATCCACAAAGCCGATCGTCGTCGATTTCCGGCTCACGAAGCTCTCGAACGGCATCGTCGCCGTTCCCGCGCGCGCCATGGAGGTGGCCAAACGCTGCCTGCCCGGGGCGAATACGGTCATGATGGACCTGCTTTCCAGCGATGGCGACACTCCGCTTTCGTATGCGTTCGACCACTTCCTGGCGCAAACCGGCGATGCGCTGGAAACCCGCGCAAGAGTGCGTCTGGCCTCCCAAAATCCTTAGCCGCAGGGGCGCCCTAGTCCGCGTAAAGCGTGCTGTTTTGCCCGTCGCTTTGCCGCAGGTGCTCAGGGTAATTCTTCAGCGACCGGTTCACGATGTTGTGGTCGCGTCCCACGATGAAACCCGGGTGCCATTTCTTGAAATACGGCACCGTGTTGCGCAGTACTTGGTGATTGCGCTGCGCCGGGTTCAGCCACGCGAGCGTGAGCCACCATTTCACTGCGCGCCCATCCGGGCTTTTTTCCCGGACAAATGTGCAGATTCCCACCGGCTGGTAAACCCAGCGCTGCACCTCCGCCACCCAGATGTGCGAGAACCGCTCCTCATAGAGGTTGTTCATCTGCCGCTGGTCCGTGCCGATGCCGTCGCCGGTCATCTGATCCTGCAAATGTTTCATCGCCGGCTGGAGCGCCTCATGCAGCGGCAGGTGGACCGGCAGGATGTTGATGCTGAAATAATTGTCGCGCGGGTGCGGGATTTTCTCCCATACCGGCTGGTCGGGATAATGCCGGCGCGTATCCATCAGTAATGCGTCCATCTCCGCCCCCGCGATGAACCCCGGCTTGGGCTGGTTGACCTTGGGAAACCGCTTGGCGATTTGCTCCTTGATGCGTTGGAAAGGGCCGGGCATGCGGATGGTTATAGTGAAAATTTCCACTGAACAATACACCATTTTTCGTTTTTTTGTTTCAGTTTGACCGGGGCGCGCCATTAACTAGGAACCTTGGAACCAGAAACCAGGAACTGATTTTTAGTGAAAACCAAACTCGTACTTTTCGACATCGACGGGACCCTCCTCACCTCCGGCGGCGCGGGCGAACGCTCCTTGCGCCTCGCCGTGAAGGACCGCTTCGGCAGCGACGATGACCTCAAGGGCATCGAAATAGCCGGCCGTACCGACACCGGCATCTCCCGGCGCATTTTTGAAAAATACGGCGCCGAACCCACGCCCGCGAATGTCACCGCGTTCCTCGACCGCTACCTGCACCATCTCTCCACCGAGCTCGGCCGGAGCAAGGGCACGCTGCTCCCCGGCATCCTCGAGCTGCTGCGCGCGCTCAAGGCCCGCCCCCACGTCGCCGTCGCCCTCCTTACCGGCAATATCTTCCGCGGCGCTGAGATCAAGCTCACCCATTATGGCATCTGGGATTTCTTCGAATTCGGCGCCTATGCCGACGATCACGCCGACCGCAACCAACTCGGCCGCTTCGCCCGTGCTCGCGCCCTGGAAAAACACAGCGTCGAATTCCAGCCGCAGGACATCTATGTGATCGGCGACACCCCGCACGACATAGACTGCGGCCGCGCTTTCGGCGCGAAGACCGTCGCCATCGCCACCGGCAATTTCACGCGCGCCCAGCTTATCAGCCACGACCCCGATTTTTTGTTCGACAACCTATCCGATGTCCCCGGCGTGATCGCCACGCTCGGTTTGTGAAATGATTTATGGCGGGTGCTCGCGTTTCATGGGCGCTTGAGCCCGCTTTGCACAGCATCGGTGAGCGACCGGCAGCGTTTTGGGAAAGCGGCGAGCAATGCCTTGTCCTCGGTTACAAGCAGTGTATCAAGCGCCTCGGCCAGCGCTACAAACTCGCAGTCGTAGGCGGAGCATTTGGATTGGCCCACCAATTTGAGCACAACATCGTCCGCCACGGCATATTCGCCTCCCAGTAGTGACGCGGCGGCGTGGCGCATCGCAAGCTGCGCATCGGTCCCGGACAATTTGCCGGCGCGCATGTAGCCGGCCAGCACATTCCTGAACTCCGAGCGCCACAACAGCGGCGCGGCCCATTCCGCGTCGAGCCGCACGAGCGCGTCGCAGTCGGCATTGCGTGGCCCGGGGAGCCAGCGGTAAGCCATCAGGTTGGTGTCGACGACGATCACTATGCGCGGCCTTCGCGCTTGAAGGCTTCAATCTCGGATGGTGTTGCCTTGAACTTCAACGAATCCCGGAACTGCCGTGTCGCGGCAATGGCAGCCTCGACGTCCACCCGGCGTGCGGGAGCGACCGCCTCTTCCAGCACCGCAATCACCTCCTGGTTGAGACTTCGTTTGTGAAGCGCGGCACGGACCTTCAGCGTGCGGTGCAGATCAGCCGGCAGGGACTTGAGGGTAATGGCAGCCATATTGCAACCATTTTGGTTGCACACGCTTGAATTGTCAAGACCGGGACACCGCCCGCCGAAGTAAATCTACTCGCTCATGAATTCCCCGAGCGGCGAGAGCGGCTCGATGTGGTCGCAGAGGATTTTCATCGTGGCGAGCAGGGGCACGGCCAGGATCACGCCGACGATCCCCCAGAGCCATCCCCAGAACATGAGCGAGATGAGAATGGCGACCGGGTTGAGCGTGAGCGAGCGGCCGAGGAGCATGGGGGTGATGAAGTTCCCCTCGATGATGGCGAACAGGATGTAGACGCCGGGAAAGACGAGGGCGTGGGCAAAGCTGTCGAATGAAAGCACTGCGGCGACCGTCATGGCCAGGACGCCGGTGAAAGGGCCGAGATACGGCACGAAGTTCAGGATTGCGGCCGCGACGCCCCACAGCACGGGATTGGGCAGCCCGAGGAAATACATGGCGATGGCAATGGCGCAGCCGAGCCCGAAATTGATGAAGGTGACGGTGATGAGGTAGGAGGAGATTTTTTTCTCGATGTCGCTCGCGATGGTGACGGCCAGCTTTTTGTCGCGAAAACGGGGAATGACTTTGACGAGTTTGTTGAGGAAGACGCCGTTATAACCGAGCAGGAAATAGAGCAGGATGAGCAGCGTGAGCGCGCTGCCGACGATGTCGGGGGTCTGGGTGTAGAGGAAGGCTGGGATGAGGCTGTGGTCCTCGACGACCACGGTCTTTTTGTCCGTGCCGGAAGTGTCGGAGGCGAGCTGCTTCATCTCGCCGCTTGCCTCGGACATTTTTTTCATGGGCGTCTTGATGAGCGGGGCGAGCTTGGCCTCGATGTCGTGGAGGCCCTGCGGCGCCTTGTCGATCCAGCCTCTCATCGGCCCGGCGAGGAGCGAGATGCCGCTGACGAAGACGCCGCAAAAAAACAGCAGGATGATGCCGGAGCCGGCCATCTGCGGGATGCGGCATTTCCCCAGGAGGCGGACGAGCGGGGCAAGCAACTGGCTGAGGAGCATGGCAAGCACGATCGGGAGCAGAATGGCGCGTGTGAAATACATCGTATAAACAATCGCCAGCCCGAAAAGCCCCGTAAGAGCGATCGAGCGGATCTCAAACGGCCCGGTGAGCAGGGCGGCAAGCCGCGGTGTGGCGTGAGGCGACGGTTTGGATTCGGCTTCGGAGGGTTCGCTCATGCCTAGGAATCGCGGATGCCATGGCGATGGGATTTAAATCGCTCGATTTTTGTTAAACAATTTATCAATTCTCTGTAGTAAATCTGGATTGACTTTGCGAGGGCGTTGTTCTCTAAAGAGGGCGTCTTTTGCAAACGCAGCAAGACCCGCCGAACCAAGGAAGATCCCCATGAAAAACACACTGAAAAAACTTTCCGTTCTCACCGCCCTCGCCCTGCTGGCGTGCTCCATCGAACAAGCCCGCGCGCAAAATAACTGGACAAACGTCGGCCCTTCCCCGGGCGGCGGGTTCATCATCGATGGCAGCAGCGCGCCGACCGACCTCGGCCAGTTGAGCACCTCCTCGACCCCCGTGTTTATGTCCTCGAATGGGTTCAACATCATCACCGTCGAGCCCGGCAACACGGCCACCGGCGATTATGTGATCGACATCACGAATAACCACAACGTCCTGAACAACGAAGGGACCCTCTCCGGCTCAAATTACCCCGTTTACATCTATGGATCGGGCAACACCGTCAACAATACGGGGACCGTTTCCTCCAACTACGACCCGGTCTGGGAGGAGGGGATACAAAACAACACCTTCAATAACTGGGGCGCAGTTACCAGCACCGGGTATTATATTATTTACACCGACGGCAGCCATTTTACGCTGAACAACTACAGCGGGGGTGCCATCACCGGGGGCACCTACGATGCCATCTACAGCGATGGAGACCATTTTACCTTCAACAACTCGGGCCTGTTTTCGGGAAGCGATTTGGAGTATGGGATCGAGTCAACCGGCAATTTCTTTACGCTGAACAACAAGAGCGGGGGGCAAATCATCCTTCCTGGCGCCGGTTACGATATTTACACCACTGGCAATAACGCCACGGTGAACAACTCGGGCCTGCTGTCGGGGTCTGGAGTGTCCTATGGGATTTACACCAGCGGCAATTTCTTTACGCTGAATAACAACGCCGGCGGGCAAATCCTTTTTCCCGACACCTCCTACGGTATTTACAGCACAGGCAATAATGCCACCGTGAACAACTCGGGGATGATATCGGGAGCCAGTGTGTCGTATGGGATTTATACCACGGGCAATTTCTTTACGCTCAATAACGGCGTTGGGGGTGTTATTTCCGGTCCGTCCAACAGTTACAATATTTACAGCGGCGGCGCCAATGCCACGCTGAACAACTCGGGCGTCATATCGGGATCGTCCTCCTCCTATACGATTTACTCGTACGGGCCTTTCCTGACATTGAACAACTACAGCGGGGGTGTTATCTCCGGCAACGGAAACAGTTACGTGATTTACCTCGAAGGCGGCAATGCGACTGTCAACAATTGGGGCAATTTCAGCATGACGACCTACAGCAACGATCTTTATATCGCCGGCGGCTCAAACAATGTCGTTAACAACCACGGCATGATATCGTCCGGCTATATCGCGGTTTATGATGGCGGCTCACATGATTTCTTGAACAACTGGGGCATGATCGCCGGCGGCAGCACGGGCGGGGAATACGGGGTTTATAATGAAGGCAGCTATTTGACGCTGAACAATTACGCCGGCGGCACGATAACAGCGGTCGGGACAACCGTTTACAGCAACGGCAGTCATTTTACCTTGAATAACTGGGGCACCGTGGCCGGCCCGGATGACACGGGCATCGAGATCACGCAGAGCAATCATAACACGATTAACAACTGGGGATCGATCACCGCCTACTATTACACCGTCTCCTTGGAAGAAACCAGCCGCAACGTCCTCAATAACTGGGGAACCATTACGGGAACCGACGGCGTGGCGGTTTACCTGGACAAGACCAGCCGTAATGTCATCAACAACTGGGGGGCCATAACCACCGTGGGCGGCACGGCGACCGGCTACGACACCATCGAGATGTATTCCGCACACAACAATATTTTGAACCTTGACGGCCACTCCTCCGTGAACGGCAAGATTCTCATCGACGATTCCAACAACACGGTGAACCTGAACTTCACCGGCTTGAGCCCGGCCACGATCGCCAGCCTGAAGGCGACGCTGTTGCCGCAAGGGGTGAATTCGGGCACCGCGACCACCGCCACCTTCACCGTGCGCGGCGTGACTTACAACATCGACCCGGCCATCATTACCTTCAACCCAAGTTCGTATCAGTTGCAGGCGAAGACGCCGAACCAGGCGGCCGTCGGCGCTGCCCTCGACAGCATCCCCTACAACCCGGCGCCGGGCACCCCGCTATTCACCATGTTCAACGCGATTGATACCAGCGGCAACGTCCCCGGCGCGCTCGACCAGCTTTCCCCAGCGGATTACGCGGCGCTCGGTGACATCGCGATATCCCAGTCGGATTTCCTCGTGAACTCGATTGACGCCCGTCTCAATAACATCCGCAACGGCAGCGAGAGCATCGACACAAGCAGCGTTGGCGGAGCGACCGTCGCGGGCCTCACCAAGGACGACGGCCACGAGGGCAAGTCAAGCAAGGAAATCCAGCCTGCCGCGGCACCCACGCCGGACCGCTGGGGCTTCTTTGCCACGGGCGACGGCCTCTTCTTCCGCGGCTCCCAGCGCGACATCGGCCTGGCGGACAAATCGAACACCGCCGGCACGCTCATCGGCGTGGACGGCAAGGTTGGCGACAAGGGCGTGATCGGCGCGATGTTCTCGTACGACAACACCTCCGCCGAACTCGGCAATCCCGGCAGCCACGCGAACATCGAAAGCTACAGCGGCGGCCTCTATGGCTCGTTCCACGACGGCGGTTTCTATCTCAACAGCCTCGCCGCTTACACACGCAACGTCTATCACACCACCCGCAACCTCGCGATTGCCGGCCTCGGCGCGACGGCAAATGGAAGCACCAACGGCAACCAGGAAACGGTGAATGCGGACGGCGGCTATGATTTCAACCTCACCGACCGCATCGCCGCGGGCCCGGT
>DASZPK010000365.1:0-4562 GCA_035550335.1 Chthoniobacteraceae bacterium
AATCGCGAGTTCGAGTCTCGTCACCCGCTCCAGTTTTTCCACGTTTTCAACGGCAATCCGCCTTCGCCTTGATTCGGGCGTTATACATGGTCTATTGTCGGCGGATCGTCCAACGGAAGGCTCCCCCATGGTTCCCCTCAAGAAAATCCTCCTCGCGGTCGCGGCGGCGTTGCTTCCGGCCACGGCATTTTGCTTCAACGGCCCCGGCACCACACAGGAGGCGCAGGCGCGGGATGAAGAGGCGCGGGGCGAAATCCTCGAAGCATACAAGGATTACAACTGGGCCTTGAGCAATATTTCGTCGGAACTCAAATACGTCAACGAGCCCACCACCAGCGATTACAAGGCGCACATGGCGGAGCTGAGCAAAAAAATCGACGAGCTCAGCAAGAAAGTCGCGGAGATCGACCGCGCCGATGCGCACAAGCTGGAGCAAAGAGGGGATTTTGCGGGTGCGGAACAGGATCTCATGGGCGTCATGAAAGAGAGCAAGGATGACCCGCAGTATTATTTCGAGCTCTCGCAGGCGCTCTATGCGACGGGTGACTTGACCGATGCGCTCGGCTACTCGACGAAGGCGATTGATTTGAAGCCGGATTTCGCCGAGGCGTACGCACTCCGCGGCGTGGTGAAATTGCGCGAGGTGCGGATTTACGACGCGCTTTACCTCGAGGACAGGGGCGGGTTCTCGATGTTTGAGGGCGGCGTTGTCCTGGGCGGGCCGCCCTACAAGAAAGTGCCGAATGTGAACCTCGACGGCGCGCTAGACGATCTCACCCGGGCCGTGACGCTCAAGCCCGGGTTCGCGGAGGCTTGGGACGCACGCGGGCTGGTGAGATATTTCAAAGGCGACCCAAAAGGGGCGATGGAGGATTTCTCCGCCGCCATCAAGGCGAAGGGAGATTACGCCACCGCGTGGTGCAACCGCGCGCACATCGAGCTCTTCTCCGGCGACACGAAGGACGCAACCGCCGATTATGAAAAAGCCGTCGCGCTCGATCCCAAGCTGGCCGCAGCATGGGCCGGGCGCGCCGCGGCAAAGCAATCCGCGGGCGATCTCGACGGCGCGCTTGCGGACAGCAGCCAGGCGATCATGCTCAAGGGCGATTACCGGGCGTGCTTCCTCTTCCGCGGCATTCTCCAGCAGGTGAAGGGCGATGCCGACAGCGCGGACGCCTATTTCAAAAAAGCCGGCGAAATGGCCCCGATGGTTTGGATGTCCAACTTCAATATTTCGTACAGCGATCCCGCGCTTGTTAAACAATCCGCCATCGATATCGACTCCGCCCTCGCCGCTCTCGACGACCCGCCCGCCGTCCCGGCCGGCGATGCGAAGCTCAAGGCGGCATTTGCGCGCGCCTACCTCGCGATCGGCGGCAAGTCGCAAGGCGGGATGGACATCTGGCGCGGCAGGGTTGCCGATCTCGACAAGGCCATCGCGCTGGATCCCGGCCTCGCCGAGGCATATCGCGAACGCGGCCTCCTGCGGGGCGTCACTTACATGGTGCACGATGGCACGCAGCCGGGCGACAAGTTGGACGACCAAACCGACGCGCTGCGCGATATGGACCGCGATCCCGCCCTCGAGAAATCGAGCTTGGAAGAAAAAGAAAAGCGGGATGCCGCGCTTTCCATTGCCGATCTCGAGAAGGCGAGCCAGCTCGGGATAAAGGACGATGTCGAATCCCTCACGCGGCTGGCGGGACTCAAAGCGTGGCAGACCGGCGACTCCGCCGGCGCGCTGGCGGACATCGGCAAGGCCATCGCCCTCGCACCGGACAAAGCGCCGGGCAAAGCGGATTTATACCGGCAGCGCGCCGCGATCGAGAAAGCATCGGGTGACGACAAGGCCTCGCAAGCGGACATCATGCATGGCCTCGACCTCGCTGTGGCGCAATCGGCGGGATCGATCGTTATCGCCGACGCCTACTACGATCGCGGCAGGGAAAAGGAGGCCCGCAAGGATTACGAAGGCGCGCTGGCCGATTTTTCGAGCGCCATCGATGCCGGCCCCGCCCATGCCTTTGCCTACGCCGCGCGCGCGGAGATCAATTATCGCATGGGAAAAATGGACACCGTGATGGCCGATCTCAACAAATCGATCACCCTCGACCCGGACACCACCCGCAACGCCAGCGCGTATTATCTCCGGGCGGTCATCGAGCAAAACGAGCACAAGCCGGAGGCGAAATCGCCGGGCACGCCTTGAAAAAACTGCTTGCAGCTGACGCGCTCTTTCGTCCCTGACGGGACTTGGGGTTTTTGCATTGTGTTACAGGCGATAAATCGCCTGCCTATTGTCTTTCGTCCCGCTGGGACTACCCGCGATACCCGGCCTGGCCGGCATACGCCACCTCGCGCATGGCGCGGCTGAGGGGGACGTTCTGGATGCTGATGCGGGCGCCGACGCCGATCGTGTCGAACAGTTTCACCACGTCGCGTGAACGCATGCGGATGCAGCCGTAGCTGGCCGGGCGGCCGATGAGCGATTCCACCGGCGTGCCGTGGATGTAGATGCCGCGGTTGTAGGCGTTGCGGTTGCTGGGGTCCAGCCCGCGCAGCCAGAGGATGCGGGTGACGATCGGGTCGCGCCCAAAGGCGTTCGGGTGGAGGATTTCGCCGGTCCAATGCCGGCCTTTGAACACCGCGCCGAGAGGGGCGTTTTCACCGATTTTCTGGGCTACTTCGAGATTCCCGAGGGGGGTGGTGTAGCGGCCCCAATTGTCGCCGAGGCCGTATTTGGAGGTGGAGACGGCGTAACGCGCAATCGGGACGCCATTTTCAAGGACCACCATGCATTGATCAGGGACGCTGATGATGACGGAATGCGTCATGTCCTCGGCCTTGGCAGCGCTCAGAGCCGTCAGACCACTCATAATTATCCCCAACGCCATAATTTTGAGACTGATTTTCATGCGAGGAATAATAGCATGGGTTGTGCCAAGTCAAATCGCGATGGGCGATTTACAGAGGAAAAATAAATATATACTCAGGCAAACCGGGCAAATGAGGGAATATTTTTATGGGAAAACCACCGGACTGTTGCAAATTGTACAGAAGGTTTTCAACTCTGAGAGCAGTCAATCTGGACAGTCGCTCATCGCGCTTGCTAAACCAAGGACATGTCGATCAAGAGAATGGACCACGTCAGCGTCGTCGTCGAGGACCTCCCGGCCGCGATTGCTTTCTTCACCACCCTCGGCATGGCGCTCGAGGGCGAGGCGCCGGTCAAAGGCCCTTGGGTGGACCGCATCTGCGGGCTCGAAGGCGTGCAGGTCGATATCGCCATGATGCGGACGCCGGACGGCCATGGGCGGGTCGAGTTGACGAAGTTCCGCAACCCGGCGCTGGCGCGCATGGAGCCGGCGATTGCGCCGCCGAATACGCTTGGCCTGCGGCAAATCATGTTCGCGGTCGAAGAGATCGACGACACCGTGGCCCGCCTGCGTGCCCACGGTGCCGAACTCATCGGCGAGGTGGCCCAGTACGAGGATAAATACAGGCTCTGCTACATGCGAGGCCCCGCGGGCATCATCGTCGCGCTGGCCGAGGAACTTTTCTGACGCCGGTGGCGCAGGCGCACGAATCGCTACCGCGGTTCACTCCGTCTGGCACGTCGTGGCGCACCATTCCTCGATGCGGGCCCGAATGATGTCGCGGATTTCGCGGGTGCGGGCGAGTTTTTCCTCGTGCGTTCCTTGCAGGCGCGAGGGGTCGGGGAAGGACCAGTGGAGGCGCGTGGCGACGCCGGGAAAAATCGGGCAGCCTTCCGCCTCGGCCTCACTGCATACGGTGACGACATAGGCGAACAGTTCGCCACTCTTCACAAAATCGAAGACGGCCTTGGTTTTGTTGCCGGAGATGTCGATACCCACCTCCGCCATCGCCTCGACGACGATCGGGTTGAGCGTGCCGGGGCTGAGGCCGGCGCTTTGCGCCTCGAATTCGCCGCCGCAGAGGTTGCTGAGGAACGCCTCGGCCATCTGGCTGCGGGCGCTGTTGTGGACGCAAATGAACAATACTTTTTTCTTCATGGTGTGGTGTTATTCGGTTGTTTGACACGGGGCCGCCGGCGTCGCCGAGCAGCATTCGCTTCCGCGCGTGCAGCGGCAGGCCGGGACGGCGGCCAGCGCGCCGAGCACCGGCGCGAGCAAGTAAATCCAGAGGCCCGCGATGTGCCCGGAAATCAGCGCGGGCGCGAGCGAGCGGGCGGGGTTCATCGACGCGCCGCAGATCGGCCCGGCAAACATCGCCTCAAGCGCGATGACTCCGCCCACGGCGATCCCGGCGGTGATTCCCTTTTCCTTCGCGCCGGTGGAGACGCCGAGGATCACGAACATGAGCAGGAACGTGAGGATGAACTCGAGCGTGAAGGATTGCGCGGCGGGGCCCGCCGGCAGGGTGCTCCCGAGCGTGGCGTGAGCGGGAAACAGCAGCCGCAGCACGAGGCTCGCGGCGAACGCGCCCGCGCATTGGGTGAGAATGTACGGCCCAACTTCGCGCCCCGGAAACCGCCGCGCTGCGAAAAAACCGAGGGTGACCGCGGGATTGAAATGCGCGCC
>DASZPK010000366.1:0-2538 GCA_035550335.1 Chthoniobacteraceae bacterium
CTCCCCGGAGCCTTGCTTACGCTCACCGCTCAATGAATAACCCCACCGCATGGATTTGGTCTGGCGACGAATTCGCCCCCTGTGATTCCATTCCGCTCACCGACCGCGGATTTCGTTATGGCATGTCGGTGTTTGAAAGCCTCCCGGTGCGCAAAAATACGCCCCTGTTCCTTCCGGCGCATTACGAGCGGCTGCGCCATGCCTGCGCGCAGACGGGGTTCGTCAAAGTGTTGCCGTCCCTCGAGGATTTCGACGTGCTGCTGCGCGGAATTTCGTTCGATGCCTTCGCCCGCATTTATGTCACCGCGGGCGATGGGAGCGTTTCCGCACAAGACGCCGAGGGCCGTGTGCTGGTCTATGCCGAGCCCCGCACCGCGCGCGAAAAATACGGGGACGACGCTTACAAGCTGGTGTTGCACCCGGCCCCGGTCATCCCGCTTTTGGGCGGCCTGAAGACCGCCAATTACTGGGCGAACCTCATCGCGCTGCAAAAAGGCCGCCAGCGCGGGTGCGACGAATCGCTCCTCTTCAACACGAACGGCGACCTCGTCTCCGCTTGCATGGCGAACGTCTTCGTCGTCCAGGAAGGAAGAATCAAGACTCCCGCCACGGACACGGGCGCGCGGGCGGGCGTGGTCCGCGAATGGGTGATGCGCAAGCGTCCCGTCGCGCAGGGGCGTATCACTCCCGCCGACCTCGAAAATGCCGGCGAAATTTTTCTCACGAGCAGTTGGCTCGGCGTGATGCCCGCCGCGTCGCTCGAAGGACGCGAGCTTCCGTCGAGGGAAATAGCCGACCTTCTACACATTGAATACGAACGCGATTTTCACTAACCTCCCATCAAAAATGCCGGATTATTCAACTTCCAATCGGGACGGCGTCAACCAGACAACCATCCGTTTTTCGCTCGACGACACAAACCCTTTGTCGGCGGAATGGTTGCTTGGTTATTTTAATGAAGCGCTGGCGTGCGGGAGCCGATTTGATTCCGGGCAGACGGTGCAAATCGGCTGGATGATTTGCAAATTGCACAAGGCCAATGATGGTGCCCTTGAACTCTGGGAACCAGACTTTGATTCGTTTCCAATCCGCTGGATCAATGGAGTCAATATCACGATGCGCCACTTGCTTCTCCAGCGCGCGATTTGTGAGGAATTGAAATTCGAGCCCGATTTTCCCAGCCTCCAGCACAGCGGAATTGTTTCTCCGGGATTTGCGAGCAGTGAGGATTTCACGTTGTCGCGCGAAGGGCCGGAAGGCGTGCACTCGGGCTGGTTCCTGA
Source organism: Chthoniobacteraceae bacterium (assembly GCA_035550335.1). GTDB lineage: Bacteria > Verrucomicrobiota > Verrucomicrobiia > Chthoniobacterales > Chthoniobacteraceae > DASZPK01. The sequence goes on from DASZPK010000366.1 coordinate 1,283, forward strand.
TGGAGTATGGTTATCAAGGACACCAGGCGGAGCATCAATCGCTTTACCAGCTCGTGCTTTGGAACAGCTGCATCGTTCCATTTCTCGCCTTGCCCCCGGGCTCAACCGTGCATCGGCATTCCGGCGGTTATGAAGTTCTGTACTGCAAAAACAAGCTTACCTCGTGCGAGAACAAATTGTTACGGCGGCTTGTCGACACAACTCCTGTTTGAATATTTCCGGAATATTGGCGAGGGTTGAGGCGTAGTGGATAAACCGTTTGATTTGCCCGGCAGGATTGCGTGTTCCGGGCCCATCGCTGCGAAGCTCGAGCAGATTCGCGGCGGGGGCCCCGCCGTCTCTTTTGATCACGTCACGGAGCCGGCACAGCCGCTGGTGGCGGCGATTGTCGCGCGGAATATCGAGAAGCGCGTGTGGATTGTGTGCGGGAACGTGCGGGCGCAGGAGACGTTCCACGCGGAGCTTTTGAACTGGTTGCCGACCGCCATTTTCTTCCCCGAGGCTGAGGTTCCGGCGGCGGAAAACATCATGCCCGATCCCGAGGTGGCGGCAGAGCGGATGGAAATCCTGCAGCGGCTCGCGGCGAAGCATGACCGGCAGGTGATTGTCCTCTCGCGTGCGAGCCTGGAGGAGCGGCTGCCTTCGCCGGGCGGGCTGAAGAAGATCTCCATCAAGCTCGCGCGCGGGAAAAAGCTCGACCGCGGAAAACTGCTGGAGCAACTCCACGCGGCAGGTTACGAGCCGGCGGCGCAGGTTTCGATTCGCGGGCAATACGCGGTGCGCGGCGGGATCGTGGATATTTACTCCTGGCACCACACGCTGCCGGTGCGGCTGGAATTTTTCGACGAGGAGATCGAGTCGATCCGGCAGTTCGACCTCGATTCGCAGACCTCGGTGCAGCACCTCGACCAATGCACGCTGCTGCTCGGCGAGACGGGCTCGGAGACATGCGCGCTGGCGGATTATTTCCAGAAGGAAGATCTGCTCGTCACTGTCGATACGGAGTTGGAAAATAGTCCCCAAGAACTCCGCTCTGAACCGGTAGGGTCGGACCTCCGGGCCGACCGCCGCGCGAAAACTGCGTCTGGTATCCATGCGGCGGGCTGCCCGGAGGTCAGCCCCTACCGGTCGCTGACGAATGTAAAGATCATCACAGGTTCGGAGGCGATTGGGGAGGAGGATTACTCGGCGGCGTTTTTCGACCACGGGCTCGGGGTGTTCGAGGCGGGTGATTTCGTGGTGCAGGAGTCAAAGCG
>DASZPK010000367.1:0-3571 GCA_035550335.1 Chthoniobacteraceae bacterium
AACTGCGGCAACAGGCCGCGCCGGCCCGGGCGCAGAGGGCCACACGGACGCCGGGGCTCCGGGCCGTGGAGCGTTCGCTTGCTGCGGCGCAGCGGGGCGCGGTTGCGGAGTTGCAGCCATCGGGGTTGCCTGTTGTGGTGCGGGAGCAGGCGCTGCCGGGGCAGGCGGCGGTGGCAATGGCGAAGATGGGGCCGTTGCAACAGGCGAAGGCGGCGGAGCCGGGGGCAGCGGCACGATATTCGCCAAACTCGAGATCGATGACAGCGGCGCCCAATCCTGCGCACCTTCGTGCCATCCCATATCGCTCAGCCGCAGCGTGCCCGTCGTCAATCGCAACCGAAGCTCTTCCTCGGTGTACGGACCGGCTTGCTGCCCGTCATGGTAAACAAGAATTTGCATCGTTCTGGGTGGGGTGGTGGGCGAACGTCTCCCACTGGGGATGCAATCCTACTCCGCCCCGCCTCGAAAACACAACCCAAAATCCCATCCCCGCCCTGCGAAAATACCCCAATTTTCCGGTTGAAATCGCCCCCGCCTTCCCTATACTCGCCAACCCGCTTTACACCGCAGCATGCCCACGCAACATTACGAACTCAAAATTTTCTCCGGCTCCGCGCACCGCGAACTCGCGCAGCGCATCGCCGATTACGTCGGCGTTCCCCTCGGCGACGCCACCGTGAGCAGCTTCCCCGACGGCGAGACTTTCGTCAAAATCAACGAGAACGTCCGCGGCCGCGATGTCTTCATCGTCCAGCCCACCTGCCCGCCGACCAACCAGAACTTGATGGAGCTCCTCATCCTGGTCGACGCCGCGCGCCGAGCCAGCGCCTCCCGCATCACCACCGTCATCCCTTTCTTCGGCTATGCCCGCCAGGACCGCAAAGACCAGCCCCGCGTCCCCATCACCGCCAAGCTCGTCGCAAACCTCCTTGCCGCCGCCGGCGTCGACCGCGTCATCACGCTCGATCTCCACGCCCAGCAGGTCGCCGGCTTTTTCGACATCCCAGTCGATCACCTTTACGCCCTCCCTGTCCTCATCCGCTATATCCGCTCCAAAAACCTCACGAACCTCGTGGTGGTTTCGCCGGATGTCGGCGGCCTCAAAATGGCCTCCGCCTACGCCGACGCCCTCGGCGCCAGCCTTGCCATCGTCCCAAAAAACCGCAAAAGCGCCACCGAAGTCGAATCGCTCCACATCATCGGCGACGTCCAGGGCAAGCACGTCCTGATTGTCGATGACCTGACCGAGACCGCCGGCACCTTGACAAGCGCCGCAAGCCTGCTAAAGAAACACGGCGCATTAAATATCTATGCGGGCGTATCGCACGCGGTACTTTCGGATTTGGCCATCGAGCGTTTGAAGAAGTCAAACATCGAGGAGTTAATCACGACCAATAGCGTCCCCGTCCGCTGTGAGAATGATTGCAACATCAAAGTGCTTTGCATTGCGGAGTTGCTGGGCGAAGGAATTAAGCGAATCCACGACGATGAATCGGTGAGTTCGCTCTTTGAAATCAACGAAAAAGAAAAACACTAAGCATCCACAGTTATGGCCAAACAAGTTAAACTCTCCGCCCAGCTCCGCCCTTCCTCGGGCCGCAGCGCCGTGAAAAAAATCAAAGCCCAAGGCGCCGTCCCCGCCGTCATATACGGCGGCAAGGACAAGCCCCAGACCCTCCAGGTCAACAGCCGCGACATCAACACCCTCCTCGCCCACGCCGTCGGCGAAAACATCCTGGTCGACCTCGAGATCAGCGATTCCGGCAAGACCACCAACCGCCTCGCCCTCATCCAGGAAATCCAGCACGCCCCCTTGGGTGGCGCGGTCCTGCACGTCGATTTCCATTCCGTGAAGGCCGACGAAATCCTCCACGCCCACATCCCGATCGAGCCCCATGGAGAGTCCGTCGGCGTCCGCAGCTACGGCGGCATCCTCGACCAGAGCCTCCGCCGCCTCGATGTCGCCTGCTTGCCCAAGGACCTCCCCGAAATCATCCGCGTGGATGTCAGCGCGCTCAATATCGGCGACTCAATCCACGTCAAGGACATCAAGCTTCCCGAAGGCGTCACCTCCTCCATAGATGGCGACCTGACCGTCTTCCACGTCTCCGCGCCGGTTGCCGAGGAAGTCAAACCCGCGGAAGAAGCCGCTGCCACCGGGCCCGAGGTTATCAAGGAGAAGAAACCCGAAGGCGAAGCCGCAGCCCCCGCCGCTGGCGACAAGAAAGCCGCCGAGAAGAAACCCGCCGACAAGAAATAATCCCCTTGGTCCTGGAACGCATTGGAGCCAGTCGCAAAGCCCGTCTTTCGCCTCATTGTGGGATTGGGAAATCCCGGGCGGGAGTACGCTGACACGCGTCACAATATCGGCTTTATGATCCTCGACCAGCTCGCCGCCCGCAAGGGCTTCGCATTTAAAAAGGACCGCAAGTGGCACGCCGAACTGGCCGCCCACGAAGGCATCCATTACTGCAAGCCCCTCAGCTTCATGAACCTCAGCGGCGAACCCGTCTCATCCCTCAGCGGTTTCTACAAAATCCCGCCGGCCGGGATCCTCGCGGTGTTTGACGATGTTGCACTTCCGTTGGGCAAGCTCCGCTTCCGCCCTTCCGGCTCCGATGGCGGCCACAACGGCATGGGTTCCCTCATCCAGTGCCTCGGCACCGATGAAATCCCCCGTCTCCGCTTCGGCATCGGCGCCGCCGAAGGCGCAACCCCGCTGACGAGCCACGTCCTCGGCCGCTTTTCAAGCGACGAAGCCCCGCTCCTCCGCGACGCCATCGCCCGGGCCGCCGACGCCGTGGAATTTGCCACCGCCAGCGGCCTCACCGCCGCCATGAACCAATTCAATTAAAAAAGTAAAACAACCGTTATGAAAAACCGATACGAAGGACTCCTCGTCCTCAACCAAAAAGGCAACGAAGACACCGTCAAGGATTTGATCGACCGCCTCGAAGGCGAATTCACCAAGGAGGGCGCCAAAGTCGAATCCATCCAGCGCATGGAGCGCCGCAACTTCTCCTACGTGGCCGGCCACCTCGACTCCGGCTACTACGTGAACTTCATCTTTGAAGCCGCGCCCCAGCTCGTCGATAAAATCCGCGCGAAGTTCAAGCTCGACGAGGACGTCTACCGCCAGCACTACCAGAAGCTCCGCCCCAAAAAAGCGGCCAAGGTGAAAAAGGAAAAAGCCGCCGCGGAATAATCTGCGCATCTCCTTTTTTCCTGATTCCCTTTCCGGTTTCGTCCGGCTATATTTGCCCGCATGGCCAACCTCAATAAAGTCATGCTCATCGGGAACCTTACCCGCGATCCCGAGATCAAGTACACCCCCAAAGGCAGTGCCGTGGCAGAACTCGGCCTCGCCATTAACCGCAACTATACCCTCGACAACGGCGAAAAGCGCGAGGAGGTCACCTTCGTCGACGTCACGCTCTGGAGCCGCCTTGCCGAGCTCGCCGGCCAGTATTTGAAAAAGGGCCGATCCGTCTACATCGAAGGCCGCCTTCAGCTTGATACTTGGGACGACAAGCAAACCGGCCAGAAGCGCAGCAAAATGCGCGTGGTCGGT
>DASZPK010000368.1:0-1669 GCA_035550335.1 Chthoniobacteraceae bacterium
CGGTCGGCATGCCGACGTAGATTTCGCGGCGGTTGCTTTTTGACGCGAAGACGATGGCTTTCGCGGCGACTTCGGGCTGGTAAATCGGCGGGACGGGCTGGGCTTTGCGGGGCATCTTGTTGCGGCACCAGTCGAATTGCGGCGTGTTCAGCGCGGGCATCTGCACCATGGTCGCCACGACGCGGCTTTTTTTGTGAATCAATTCCGCGCGGAGCGAGTCCATGAAACCCTGGATGGCGTGTTTGCTCGCGCAGTAGGCGGCCTGCAAGGGGATGCCGCGATAAGCGAGCGCGCTGCCGACCTGGACGATGTGCCCGCGATTCCGGGGCAGCATGCGTTTGAGCGCGGCGAGCGTGCCGTTTACATAACCGAGATAGCAGACTTCCGTGACGCGCTTGAATTCGGCGGGGGTGGTATCGATCACGAAAGCGAAAACGCTGGTCATGGCGACATTGACCCAGACGTCGATGGGGCCCAGTTCCGCTTCGACGCGCGCGGCTGCGGCTTCCATGGCGTCGGCGTCGGCGACGTCGCACGGCAATACGACCGCTTTTCCGCCGAGTTCCTCGACTTCGCGCTTCGCGGCTTCGAGCGCTTCCTGGCCGCGTGCGAGGAGGCCGATGTGAGCGCCCTCGGTTTTTGCGAACATCCGGGCCGCAGCCCGCCCGACTCCGCCGGCTGCGCCGGTGATGACTATTACGCGTGGTTGATGAGGTGTTTTCATAGTTTTAACGGTTGTTTTTTTGCGCGCCTTGTGGAGCTCGACCACGGCGCGCACATATTCGACATGCGCAAACAGGAGCGGCATGTTGCCGAGGAAAGCGTTCGTTTTTGCGTCGATCTCCTCCGCAAAAAGGCCGGTGTCGCCGGCGATTTTTTCGCACCTCGCAAGGATGGCCTCCGCTTCGTCGCACCGGCCCATTTTCGCGAGCGTGTGGGCGTGCCAGAAGACACACGGGAGGAACGCTCCCTCGAACTCCCCGGTGGGAAGGTCCCCGCCACAGCCCGGCGTATTGGCGGGATCGAAACGATGGAGCAAACCGCCGACGGCCAATTCGCGCTCAAGGGCCTCGACGGTGGTGAGGACGCGCGGGTGGTCGATGGGAAGAAATTCCATCAGCGGTATCAAAAGCGAGGCGGCATCCAGCGCATCGGAGCCGTATCGCTGGCGGAAGGACTGCTTCGATTCGCACCAGCCTTTGTCCATGACCTCGGCGTAAATTTCATCGGCGACCTTGAGCCACCGCGCGCTCTCCTCGTAATAGCCGGTCTCGCGCGCAATGTGGGAGGCGCGCTCGAGCACGACCCAGCACATGACTTTGCTGGCGACGTAATGCGCTTTTTCCGGCAGCTCCCAGATGCCATTGTCCTCCTGCCGCCAATGCGAGCAGACGTGGTCGGCGGCGCGTTGTATCAACCGCCAGAAACGTTTTTCCCATTTGCCGCCCTCGTCGAAATAAATCCGCGCGCAATCCAGCAGGAAGCCGAACGATCCGGATTGGGTTTGCTTCGCGGCGCGGTTGCCATAACGCACCGGCAGGCTGTCGCGATAGCCGCGAACGCCGGCGACCAACTCTTCATCCACATCCGGGCTTCCGTCAAAACGATAGCAGACTGGAAGGGGGGAATCGGTTTTGGAATCGAGTTTGCAAAGCCATTCCAGGTAGCG
>DASZPK010000369.1:0-1656 GCA_035550335.1 Chthoniobacteraceae bacterium
CGACCTGGACAAGGCGATCAAGGCATACCGCGTGTTCGTGAAAAAATTCGCGTACTCGAGCCGCGTGGCGGATGCGCAGTGGAAAATCGCGGTGCTGACGGAGAGAACCGGCAACGACAGCGCCGCATTCGATGCCTACGACGATTACATCAAAAAATACCGCCGGGGCGAAAATTTCGACAAGGCCGTGGAGGCGCAGTTCAACATCGCCACCCGTTTCCTCAACGGCGAAAAAGTAAAATACATCCTGGGCATCAAGGCCTCGGCCTCGGTGATCCGCGCGCAGCAGATGTTCGAGAAAATCATCGCGAACGCCGCCTATAGCAAATATGCGCCGCTCTCGCAGTTCAATATCGGCCAGGCGCTGGAAAAGCAGGACAAACCGATGGATGCCATCGCGGCCTACCAGACGTTGCAGACCAAATACCCGAACGACCCGATCGCCGCGGACGCCCAATACCAGATCGGCTACGTTTACATGAAGCAGAGCCGCGCGGAGGGGGTTTACGATCCCGGCGCCGGCTCGAAAGCGAGCGATGCGTTTGAGGATTTCGTCGCCCGCTACCCGAATAGCGAGAAGGTCCCGCAGGCGCAGGAAAACATCAAGCTGCTCGCCGGCCGCGGAACCAAGAGCGCCTTCGAGATCGCGAAGTATTACGACAAGCAGAAGCAATACAAATCCGCCGTCATTTATTACAACGACGTGATCCAGCAACAGCCCGGCACTCCCGAGAGCGACCAGGCGAAGGCGCGCATCGAGGCGCTCAAAGGGATCGTGGGCGAGGACGCCCTGCAACCCGGGCCGCCGCGCACCGAAAACGGAGAGCGCGCAACCAAGTCGCGGAAACTTCAGGCGCAGGTCGATACCTCCGCGCGTCCCGATTACCTCGGGCCCCCGGTCTCCGTCCCGGTCCAGACCGCGCCGGCAACGCCGAAACTGCGCACCTCGCCCGGCGACATCCCCGCGCCGGCCTCCTCGGGAACGGGCGCGCCACCGCCGGTCAATCCTGAGTTGCCCGCGCAATGAGAAAGTTTTTGTTCCTCCCGCTCCTGATGCTGCTCGCGGGTTGCGCCGGATACCATGTCGGCCCTGTGAAACCGGCCTACCTGAAAAATGTGCGCACCATCGGCGTGCCCACATTTAGGAACGCCACGCTCATTCCCCGCCTCGAGGTGATGACGGCGAATTGCGTGATCAAGCAATTGCAGAACGACGGCACATTCCAGGTCGCCCCGGTCGAGGAGGCCGACGCCATACTCCAAGGCACCGTCACTTCCGTCCAGCGCCAGCCCTACCGTTCGCTGGCCGGCAACGTGCTCGCCACCACCGAGTTTAATCTCGAGATGAGGATCGATTACACGCTCACCGACCGCCTCACCGGCAAGGTGCTCGCGAAACATTCGGTGATCGGCTCCTCCAGCTTCTTCGTCGGAGGCGACGTGCAGCAGGATGAACAACAGGCCCTTCCGCTCGCCGCGGACAAGGCCGCGGTGCAGATCGTGACTTCGCTGAGCGAGGGCTGGTAGGGCAAACCGGTTTTCGCTTCGCAAGCCGCGGCGCCAACTGGTAGGAGTGGGCACGCTTTATCCCGTCATGCTTTACCTCGTAGCCACGCCAATCGGAAACCTGGGCGACATCACCCTCCGCGCGCTCGA
>DASZPK010000370.1:0-3473 GCA_035550335.1 Chthoniobacteraceae bacterium
TGGGCGACCGCAAACTGGCACGAGCGCGAAATCTTCGACATGATGGGAATCAAGTTCGCGGGCCATCCTGACCTGCGCCGCATCATCATGTGGGAGGGCTACCCGTTTTATCCGCTGCGCAAGGATTTCCCGCTCGCGGGCAAATCGAGCGACATGCCCGACGTGGCGTTCAGCGCCGCCGCGCCGCTGGCGGGCGGGCCGTTCGTCACGCTCCCCAGCAACGCCCCCACCGAGGAACGCGAACCGCGTTCCCGCGAGCAGGGATAGGCCGCTGCGTTCGCAGGGCTGGCTGGCGATCAATTTTCAAAAATGAGCCGGAAACTGCTGGGCATCGGTTTGTTGGTCATTGCTTGCACCGTCGTCACAGCGGCCCCGCCGGCCACGCCCGCTCCCACGCCGTATATTCCGCCTTACGAGGCGTTTCCCCCACCTCTCGACAAGGACTGGTTCAGCAATCACAATCACTTGGTGGGACTCGTGAACCAGGCCTCCTCGAAACCGCAGCTCGACATTTATTTCCTGGGCGATTCCATCACGGAATTCTGGACCGCCAAGGGTTTGGGCGAGCCGGTCTGGGATGCGGAATACAGCGGCAAATACCGCGTGTTAAACAACGGCGTGCGCGGCGACACCACGCAAAACATTCTCTGGCGCATCACACACGGCGAATTCGACAAAATTCACCCAAAGGTCATCGTGCTGCTCGCAGGGATCAACAATCTCGGCCTCGACCCGTCGCTGAAGCCAGCAGACCTCGCAAAAGGCATCCAGGCGATCATCGCCTATCTCCACGCAAAATCGCCGGAGAGCAAAATCATCCTCGTCTCGATCCTTCCCTCCGGTGAGCATTCCACCGACGCGGTGCGAAAGCGCATCCAGGATACCAATGCGATCATCGCCAAATTCGCCGATGGCAAAACCGTCTATTTCCTCGATATCTACAACTCATTCCTCGACGCGCACGGAACATTCATCCCCGCCCTCACGCCCGACTACACCCACCTGACGACAGAGGGATACAAAGTCTGGGCGGATGCGATGCGCGAGCTTCTGCAAAAATTGCTTGGCGAACCTACCGGTAATTAGCCGCGAAATCGCGCAGCGCCGCGACATTGCCGGCGAGCAGCAGCGGCATGGCAGCATCGATTTTTGCGTCGGGCCAGTCCCACCAGGCGAGTTGCTCCAGCGTGGCGATGTCGGCTTCGCTGAAGCGGTAGCGGATGAATTTGGCCGGGTTGCCTGCGGCGATGCCGTATGGCGGCACGTCCTTCGTGACCACGGAATACGCGCCGATCACCGCGCCGTTGCCGATGCTCACGCCCGATAGGATGATTGCGCCCGCGCCGATCCAGACGTCGTTGCCGATAATCACGTCGCCCTTGGTTGCCGGATGGCCCTTGATGCCCTTCGCGCTCTCTCGGAATACGGTGAACGGATAGGTCGTGATCCAATCGATGCGATGATTACCGCCGAGGAAAATTTTCACGTCCACCGCAATGGAGCAGTACGCGCCGACTTTTAACGTGGCCGGTTCGCCCCAGTGGCGCACCTCGGGAGCGCCGTAGGTCCCCTTCCCCACCTCGTATTTGTCCGTCCACGTTTTACGTTTGCGGAACACCTTGCGGAAGAGACGGCTGAGCGGCATCGGTTTCGAGAAAAACGCATCCCGGAATTGTTGTCCATCACGAAAGCATCAGCGGCGCAAGACCTCGGGGATATTCACTCGTTTTAAGATGCGCCTGCCCGCAATCACGAGCATGAGCACCGTAACCGCGAAATAGCACGGCACCCACCACATCGCCGCGGCAAAAATCGCCTCGTCGCCCGCGATATGGCGGCTGGTCTTGATCCATTGCAACAGCCCGGCGAAAAGCAGCCCCACGCCGCCGTAGCCGAGGTTGAACGCCAGCCCCTTGAAGCTGAGGATGGTTGCCCGGTGGCTCGAATCGACGATGGCGTTGATGTAATACGAGATGAAAAAGCCGAGCAGATACATGGCTATGGGCAGCGGTATGGCGAGGAGAAACCCGTAGTAGCGGACGTGAAACGCCGCCCCGGCCAGCCCTGCGAATGTGAGGAGCACGAGCACGCGAAAGTTGAACGTGAAAGAGCGCTTTTCCACCATCATGCGCGCCCAGGGCGAGACCGCGAGTCCGAGCACGCCCAGCGAGGCGCCCAGGATGCCGAAGGTGTATTCGGGAATCGCGATGAGCCGGTAGTAGGTGCTGGTGAAGGTCATGAAGAGGCGGATCACGCTGTCGTTCAAAAAACCGGCCACGATGATCAACATCACCAGCGGCGTGGCCAGTATCCAGCGCCCGCCGGTGATGATGAGCGTCAGCGGGTTCGCGGGTTGCTCCGAATGGCTGGTGCGCCGCAACGGCTCGCGCATCCGCAATGCAAAAAACAATGTCACACACGCCATGACGAGGTTCAGGTAGATCGGGAACCGCATCGTGATTTGCTGCGTGAAGTGCGCATGCATGCCGGTGAAATCCGCGAGCTTTTGCATCACGGCGGGGTCGTAAACCGCCGCGCCGGTCACCATCGCGATCACGAGCCCGATGGATTGCCAGCGCATCACCTCGTCCAGCACCTTCGGCCACTCCTTTTCCCTCCCCTGCTCCGCCAGCGAATCGAAGACTAGCGCCTCATCCGCCCCGCTCGCGCACGCCTCCCCCGCGCCGCTCATGATGCGGTTCAGGAAAAACACCCAGAACAGCAGCGCCGGGTGCCCGAGCGGCACAAACGCCAGCAGCGCCATCTCGATCACCATGCACACCCCGGCGGCCACCACGAGGGGACGCCGCCCGATATGGTCCGCCAGCGCGCCCATCGGCAAATCGAGGCAAACTATCGCCACCGCCCATACGAAATTGAGGATCGTGAACTGGCCGATGCTCAGCCCGTAATCGTGAAACATCACCGCGAAAACGGGGTAGTAGAAGCGCGCGTTGAAAAAGACCCGGAAGGCGACGAAATACTTCCAATTTAGATCGGCCGAGGTGGAGGGTGCCCCCTCCCGTCGGGTTTCGTCATTGGCCATTCGGTTTCGGCGTTCCCGGGGCTTTGCCGCGATAACGATTCATCAGTTTGAAAAATTTAATCGTGTCGCGCACGGGATGAATTTTGCTTTTTTCATCGCCGTAAATCGTGCTCACGGGAACCGCGCCGATTTTGAAGCCCGCGTGCGAGGCGATGAGGAGCATTTCGGTCTCGTAGTCGAAGGCGTCGGTCTCGCAGAAAAGGAGCGGCGCGACCTCGCGGTGGATCATGCGGAAGCCGCATTGCGAATCGGGGATCGGCTGGCCGGCGACGCTGCTGATCTGCCACGACATGAAACGGTTTGTCATTTTGCGCACGAAGGGCATTTTTTCCACGTCGCTCATGCGGTTGCCGAGAACGATGTGCGCCTGCGAGCGGTTCGCTTCCTCGAGGAAACGCGGGATTTCCTCGGGGAGATGCTGGCCGTC
>DASZPK010000371.1:0-7183 GCA_035550335.1 Chthoniobacteraceae bacterium
CCGAGACGCGCAAACGCGGCCTCTATTATCCACCCGATCCGCAGAGCTTCAACGAATGCACCATCGGCGGCAACATCGCCACGAACGCCGGCGGGCCGCGCTGCCTCAAGTACGGCGTCACGCGCAATTACATCCTCGGCCTCGAAGTGGTGCTCGCCAATGGCGACATCCTCCGCACCGGCGGGCGCACCCACAAAAACAAAACGGGATTCGATTTGATCGGGATGTTCGTCGGCTCCGAGGGCCTGCTGGGCGTGGTGACCCAGGCCACGGTACGGCTCATCCCGCACCCGCCGGCGCGCTCGACCGTCTCGGCCACGTTCAGCACGTTCCGCCAGACGGCGAACGCGGTGCAGGAGGTGTTCCGCGCCGGGTTTCTCCCGTGCGCGCTTGAAATCGCCGATAGCTTTACTCTCGAATCCGCACGCAAATTCACCGGCGGCGAGCACACCCCGCCGGGCAAGGCCCATCTCCTCATCGACCTCGACGGCCAGCCCGCCGAGGTGCGCTCCAGCACGAAGGCGCTCGAAGCCCTCCTCAAAAAACTCCGCCCGCGCACCATCACGACCGGTTACGGCGACAAATCGTGCGAGGAGCTGTGGGCGATCCGCCGCAATTTTTCGAACGCCCTGCGCGCCACCGGCCTCATCAAGCTCAACGAGGACGTGGTCGTCCCGCGCGGAAGGCTAGTGGACCTCGTGGAATTCTGCCAGCGCCTCAGCAAAAAATACGGCTACCCGGTCGCCTGCTTCGGCCACGCCGGCGACGGCAACATCCACGTGAACATCATGGCCGCGAACTATCACACCGACAAAAAAGTCTACCACCGCGTCGAGAAGGCGCTGGATGAGCTTTTCGCGCAGGTGCTCAAGTGGAACGGCGTCATCACCGGCGAGCACGGTATCGGCATCGCGAAGCAGCGCTGGTGGAAGGACGCGACCTCGCCCGTAAGCCGCCACGTGCACGCCGCGCTCAAGACCGCGCTCGACCCGCACGGGATTTTGAATCCGGGGAAGTTTGTCGCTTCCCAAAAGTAGTGGTGGTGACGTTTCCATTTGATAGAATTTGGCCATGACCTCCGTCGCTGAAGCGGCACAGCCGACGTTGCGCGAGATTGTGACCGATGCGCTGCGCTATTGGGAGCCGCGTCGCATCGTTTACAATGCGGTCCTCACCGCCATTGTGATTGGCTGGTTCATCGCCGATCACAGCCCGTTTGCCATGATTCTGCGCACGGCAATTTTCTGGTTTTTTCCGCCTGCCGTGATGGCGAATGTCGCCTACTGCGCCGCTTACCTCGTCGATATTTTTGTACAACTCTCGGGCTTCCGTTCCGTGTGGTTGCGCTATCGCTGGGGCCTTTTCCTCATCGGTCTCGCGTTTGCCTCAATATTGACCTACGGGTACGCACGGCCATTCATTTTGGCTTTAACCAATGAATGGTATGACAACCAAAGCATGCCTTGATTCTTGCAATAGTCCCATGCCGCAATAAGCTTCCGGCATGTCTCTCAAAATCCTCTACACCGCGCACGCGTCCGCCGCCGGCGGACGGAATGGCCACACGCAAAACGACAACGGGCTCGTCAGCGTAGCCCTCTCGATCCCGAAGGAAATGGGAGGGCCGGGCAAGCCGGACACCACGACGCCCGAGGATTTGTTCGCGGCGGGCTACGCCGCGTGCTTCGGCGGGGCGGTGGATTTCATGGCGCACCAGATGAAGCTCGTGCCGAAATCGCTCCAGATTAAATCCGCCGTGAGCATCGGGCAAAAGGAGGGCGGCGGCTTCGGCCTCGCCGTGGAAATGGAAGCCCTCGTCGGCGGCCTCCCGCAGGAAGACGCCGAAAAAATCGTGCAGGCCGGCCACTCGATCTGCCCCTATTCGAACGCCATCAAGGGCAACGTCGAGGTGAAAATCAAGACGACGGTCGTGTAAAACCGGAGTTCTTTGCTCTGCCTGCGCCCGGCACGGAAAGCCTGACCCGTTTATGGGGGACGACCAAAAAATAACGCTGCTCGCTCCCGATGATGAATCACGCCTGGCGCAACAGCGCGCGGTGGTCGAGCAATACCTCGGCGACGAGCAATCGCGCGCCAATTACCAAAAGGCCGCCGGCAAGCTCGGGCTCCTGCGGGCGCTGATTGAGCAACGCATTTTCCGCCCCGACCAGGCTTACGAATTGCAATGCATGGGCATCATTCTCGGCGATGCGTTTGTGCGGGAAATGGGCATGGAGTGGATCATGGTCGAGGATGCGCATGGCCGCGATCCCGCGGTCCGGATGCCGGCGACCAGCATCATCATTTTTCCGCTTACGATGATCTCGAAGCGCATCGGGAAAGGGGAGCAGGTGGATGTATTCCACATGTTCAACTCGCTGGCGGATCAAATCGACCAGTTGAAGGCGCAAGGCCGCCAGTCTTGAGCGCGCCATGTCCTTCCTCCACCGCTTTTTCTTCACACGGCCGAAACTGAGGCGGGCGGTCACGCGCCTGCTCGAGGGGGAGCGCGAGGTGGAGGTTTCGCTGCTCGGCGCAAAACTCCGCGTGCATTCCGTGAAGGAGCACGGCTACCTGCGCTCCTCGCGGCTCGCCAAAAACTCGGCGCTGTTCCGCGACGAGGCGCCCGTACTCCTCAACCTCGCCGCGCTGCTCGCCGATGGCGACACGTTCGTCGACATCGGAGCGAACGTAGGCATCTACAGCCTCACGCTCGCCCGCATGCGGGCGCTGCTCCCTAAAACAAAGTTTTACGCCTTCGAGGCGAACCCGGACACCTTTTCGCGCCTCGCCGCGCACGCCCGCGAAATGGGCGTGGTAGCGCATAACATCGCCCTTTCCGACCACGAAGGGACGCTGCAATTCGTCGCGGGCGCGGTCTCGCATGTCTTCACCACGGTCGACAACGCCACTTCCTACTCCCTCGCGGGCGAAACGTCCGCCGTCCCGTGCAAGCGCCTCGACCAATTCGACATCGCCGGCGATTCCCTCATCCTGAAAATCGACGTCGAAGGCCAGGAAAAAGCCGTGCTCGACGGCGCTTCGCAATTCTTCGTGAAAAAGCGCGTGAAGGCCGTGTATCTCGACGGCTGCAAGGAGCAGGCGGCCGTCGAGGATTTCCTGCGGGGCCACGGTTTCGCCTTCCTCGAGGGCCGCACGCTGGCGCCAACGCAGGGCGGCGTGTTCAGTCTGCTGGCGCTGCGGCCGGAAAAATAACCGGGAGCACCGCGCGTCGTTACAGCAATTCCTCGCGTGGGATGCCGTGCAGGGCGAAGACACGGATGATGGTGTCCTCGATCAAATTGTTCGGGCACGAGGCGCCGGCGGTGATGCCGATGACGACGTGCTCGTTGTGCGGGAGCCAGCCGTCGGTGGCGATCTCGCGCTTTTCGTGGCTGCTGTAATGGACGATCCGGTCGCGCGATTCGAGGCGGCTGGCGTTGCGGACGAAATAGGTGGGGAGTTTCGCCTCGCCCATTTCGGCGAGGTGGGAGGTGTTGGAGCTGTTGTAGCCGCCAACCACGAGGAGGAGGTCCATTTTGCCGGTGAGCATGTCGCGCAGGGCGTCCTGGCGTTCCTGCGTGGCGCCGCAGATGGTGTCGAAGAAACGGAAGCTCTCCTTCGCGCGCTCGGCGCCGTCGCGGTCCTTGATGGCGGCCTCGACGCGGCGCTGCACTTCCTCGGTCTCGCCGCGCATCATGGTGGTCTGGTTGGCCACTCCGACACGGCGCAGGTGCTGGTCGGGATCGAACCCCTCGCTGTAAGCGCCGGCGAATTTTGCGAGGAATTCCTGCTTGTCGCCGCCGCGGCGGATGTAATTGCAGACGTAATCGGTGTCCTCCAGCGTGAGGACGATGAGGTAATGCCCCTTGCCGGCCTGCATGGCGCGGGAGGCGGTGGCCTTGGTCTCCTCGTGGGAGGCCTTGCCGTGGATGATGGAGGTGACGTCGTCGTTGGCGTTTTGCCGGACGCGCTTCCAGACGCTCATCACGTCGCCGCATGTCGTATCAACAATGTCACACCCGATCTCCTTGATTTTCGCGAGGGTGGAGACCTCGGTGCCGAAGGCGGGGACGATCACGACATCGCTCTCGGTGAGGTTTTCGACCTCGGCCTCCTTGTTTTTGCCGATGAGGTTCTTGATGCCGAGGGCGCGGATCTGATCGTTCACCTCGGGGTTGTGGATGATCTCACCCAGGATGAAAAGGCGGCGGTCGGTGAAGACCTTGGCGGCCGCGTAGGCGAGATCGATCGCACGCTCGACGCCGTAGCAGAACCCGAATTGCTTCGCGAGCTTGATGGTGACGCCCTTGCGCGTGAGCGTGCCGCCGCTGGAGCGGAGTTTCTCGACGATCTCGCTGCGGTAGTGCGATTCCACCTGCGCCTGCACCGCGGCCATCACGTCGGGCGTGCGGAGATTCACGCGCGGCTTTTTGCCGGGCGTGGCCGCTGTAGTCGTGGTGGCTTCGGTGCTCACGGGTGAATCTATACTCGATATTACTGCTCGTCGATCAGGAGCGGGCCTTTCGGGTCCTGGAACCATGCCTTGGACATCAACAACGAGGTCGGCGGGTTGGGATCGTTGCGCTGGTCGAGCTTGCGGACTTTGCTGCCGTAAGTGGAATCCTCGGGGAGCGAATGCTCGATGATGACCGGGGTGCCGATTTTCACAAGCGCGTAGAGGCGCGCGGCAGCTTCCATGTGGAGGCGGATGCAGCCGTGGGTGTGGGGCTCGCTCCAGACGAAGCCCTGGTGGAAACCGTAGGCCGGCGCGAACCCGACCCAGAATGCCATCGGGTAGCCGACATCGACATGCTCGCCCTTACTGCCATCGGCGGAGGCGCCGCTATGGGTGAAGCCGTATTCGCCGGAGCGTTTTTCGCGGATTTTCTCCTCGACGTGGAAATGGCCCGACGGCGTGCTAGCGCCCGGCTTTCCGACGTTGCCCTGCACCGCCATGAGGAGGCGGTCGCCTTCCTCGACGTAGACGTTCTGCGTGGAGAGCGAGACTTTCACCACTACTTTATCGGGATTGTGCGGCTTGTAGGCCGTCACCGAATAAGGTGTCAGGTGCATGGTGGTGCCGCAACCGGTGAGAACGGCGGCGCCCGTGGCGAGTGCGAGGAGCGAAAGGAGGCGTGTCAATTTCATAGAAGTGGCCCCAAGCAAAAACGCAACGGGGGCGGATGTCAAATCGTTTGGCTGGTGGCGTGGCGGAGGTCGCAATTAAACACAGAGGGCACGGAGAAGACAGAGCTGCACAGAGAAAGGCAAAGGCTTTCGGTTTTTTCCTCCGTGAATCTCTGTGCTCTCTGTGCCTCTGTGTTTAAGAATTGACCGCCCGTTTTACGCCGGCGGCGTTTCCTGGATGCGCGGGAAAAGCGGGATGGGGGCGCCGACTGTGTGGGCATCGGGGAGGCCGCCCCATTTGGTGTCGGCGAGCTTGAAGCGCGATTCCTTGCCGGCTTCGTCGAATTTCCATTGGAGCTGGTCGAAGATGCCGTGGGCCGATTTCGGCAGCACAGGCGAGACCAGGATGGCGATGATGCGCAGCGACTCGGCGATTGTATAAAGGATGTTGTCGAGCTTCCCGGCGTTTGCGGGATCCTTCGCGAGTTTCCAGGGGGCGGTCAACTCCACAAAGCCGTTGCATTGGACGGCGAAATCCATCGCTTTCGCGAGCGCGGTGTGGATGGCGCGCTGGTCGAAGGCGACGGTGTATTCGCCGACGAACTCGGACGGCTTGCGATAAAAAGGTATTTTTTGATCCTTGTCGGGCGATTCAAAAACGGCGCTCTCCTCAAAGCGTTTCAGCATGCCCTGCTTGTAGCGGGCGGTCATGTTCAAGGCGCGGTTGAGCAGGTTCCCGAGCTTGTTGGCGAGGTCGCCGTTGTAGCGTTCCTCGCGGAGGCGGCCCTCGTCGAAATCGGAGTCGCGGCCGGTGCTGATGTCGCTCATCAAATAATAACGCAGCGCCTCCGCGCCGTATTTGTCGGCGAGCGCGTCGGGGTCGACGATGTTGCCGACCGATTTGCTCATTTTCGCGCCTGCGATGTTCCACCAGCCGTGCACGAGCAGCGGCGGGATCTGGTCGTCGGTAAAGCCGAGCGCGTGGAGCATGATCGGCCAGTAGATGCCATGCGCGGGGATCATGATGTCCTTGCCGATGACGTGCAGCGCGGGCCAGCGCTCGAAAAACGCGTTGTTGTTCGCCTCGGGGGCGGGCTCGTAATCGGCGAAGCTGATGTAGTTCACCAGCGCGTCGAACCAGACGAATGTCACGTACTCGGGATCGAACGTGAGCGGGATTCCCCACGCGAGCCGCGCGCGCGGGCGCGAGATGCAGAGGTCGCCGGCGAGTTTTTCGACGGCGTTGCGCAATTCGGCGCGGCGGAATTCCGGTGTGATGAGGTCGTCGCGCTTGTCGATGAGCGCGAGCAGCCAGTCGCGATGCTCCGCCAGCTTGAAATAGTAATTCTCCTCCTCGCGGAACTCGACTTCGCCCCATTCCGGGCCGAATTTCCCGTCGGGCCCGCGCTCCTTGTCGGTGAGGAACTGCTCCTGGCGCACGCTGTAGTAGCCGGCCTGCTTGTCCTTGTAGATTTGTTTTTCGTCCCAGAGGCGCTGGAGGATTTTTTGCACGCAGCCCTTGTGGAGCGGGTCGGTGGTGGCGGCCCAGCGGTCGTATTTCACCTCCAGCTTTTCCCAGAGCGCGAGGAATTTCGCGGTGATGCCGTCGACGAATTCCTTCGGGGCCACGCCCTCTTTCTCGGCTGATTGCTGCACCTTCTGGCCGTGCTGGTCGACGCCCGTGAGGAAAAAGACGTCGTCGCCCTTGAGGCGATGGTAGCGCGCGAGCACATCGGCGAGCACCTTCTCGTACGCGTGGCCGATGTGAGGCGCGCCATTGGTGTAATCGATCGCGGTCGTGATGAAAAAGGGCTTGGGCATCCTGCTTTTATTCAACCGCGAATGTTTGCGAGGTCAATAATGAAACGATTTTTAAACCACGAAGGACACGAAGAGCACGAAGTTGCACAAACGGCGATTTTCTGCCTTAATGGATTCATGCGCCCCCTGTTCCTTCTCCTTGCCGCATCATTTGCCATTTCGCCCGCATTTGCGCAGGATGCGCCGATGCCGAAGGAGACGGCGAAATTCGACGGCCAATCCCTCGCGCTTG
>DASZPK010000372.1:0-1989 GCA_035550335.1 Chthoniobacteraceae bacterium
GTCTATGGCGCCATCGGCAGCGTGATGGCCCTGCTCATGTGGATTTACCTCTCCGGCAGCATCATCATCCTCGGCGGATGCCTGAGTGCCGTGATATCGGAAATCACGGCCAGGCGCAAGGGCGAGACGATTGCAAGCGATTGACGGCGAAGCGCGCGCGTATGGTTATTTGCCGGCAGGAAGGTTTTTGGTGAGTACCAATTCCGTGCCGGCGTCCTTCAGCACGTAGTTGACGCCATCGAATGCCTTCCGGATCAAGTGGAGGCCCAGGCCGCCCGGCTGCGTCTGGTCGATCGGGCGCGCGCAAAGCTTCGCGGGATCGCATTGCTTGCCGAGGTCGCGCATCCGGAACACGACGCAACCCGCTTGTTGCTCGCAGGTGAGCGTGATCGGTCGCGACTGGTCGTGCTCGTAGGCGTAGCGGATCACGTTGGTCGCGGCCTCGTCCAGGCCGAGCACCATGATATCGATTTCCGTCTCGGTGAAATGATGCTGCCCGAGAAATTCGCGGGCGAAATTTCTCATGAGGGAAAGGTTGCCGGGGTGGCTGGCGAATTCCAGGGTGCGCTTCATTGAAAACCGAGTGCCAGGATGGTGAGATCGTCGTGCGGCGCGGCGGTCCCGCGGTGTTCCTCCTCGCCCGTCTGCAACCGGTTCACAATGTCAACCGCCGAACCGAAGTCGTTTGGAGACAACAATTGTTGAACACCCGTTGTGTCAAGCATGATGTTGCCCGGGCTGAAGGACTCGGTGAGGCCGTCCGTGTAAAACACGAGCCATTCGCGCGGCGAAAGGCTGGCGGAGGTGACATGGTATTTCAACCCGCCAACGATGCCGAGCGGCGGGGAGTTCCGGACCTCCAATAGCGTGGCGTTTCCGTTCGCAGCGACGCGGAACGGCTGGCAATGCCCCGCAGAGGCGACCTCCACGAGGCGGCGCGAGGGGGTGATGCGCCCCAGGATTGCGGTGATGAACATGCCGCGAACGGAGTGGCCGCAGAGCATCTCATTCCAGCGGGCGAGGGCTTCGTCCGGGGCGACGTCGGGCTTGATGATGAGGCGCAGGGTGCTGAGCGACTGCGCCATTAGCAGCGCGGCGGGGATGCCCTTGCCGGAAACGTCGCCCGCGACGAAATAGATCTCGTCGGGGCCGATCTCGAGCACGTCGTAAAAATCGCCGCCGATGTTCAGCGCGGGGCGGTAGGTGGCCGCGAAGCCGAGGCCGGGAACCTCCGGGAGGTCCTGCGGGAGGAAGCTGTTTTGGATCTCGCGGGCGAAGAGGAGTTCCTGGTCGACGCGGGCCTGTTGTTTCTGGCGCTCGATGGTTTGCAGCTTGTCGATGGCGGTTGCGGCGAGTGTGCCGTAGGCCTCGAATGCCTCGAGGTCGGTTTCATCGAATGCCTCCTTGTCCAGCGGATTGAGGACTTGCAGCACGCCGATCTCCTTATGGTCGTGGAGCAGCGGCACGCACAGGATCGAGCGCGTGCGGAAACCGGTTTTCTTGTCGACCTCCTTGTAAAAGCGCGGGTCGGCATACGCGTCCACCACGAGGCTGCTCTTGCGGTTCGCGAGCACCCAGCCGGCGATGCCCTGCCCCCGCGGGACAACGATGCGGCTTCCCTCGGGTAATTCCGCGTTGCTGGCGCGGGCGATCGCCAGTTCGAGATTGCGATCCGCGTTGACGAGAAAAAGCGAGCCGGCCTCGGAGTTCGTCACCCTGCGCGCGACATCAAGGATCGCGGTGAGCAACTCGTTGAAATCGGTGATGGCGTTAATGAGCGCGCTGACCTCGACGAGGCCCTTGTACATCTTGAGGGCGCGGAGCGTTGTATCGTTTTCCTGGGACATGAACGCGGAACAATCTAACTCGCGCGCCGCGAAAGGCGAGAACAACTGATGCTCCCGATGGAAAGTGCCGGCGGAGGGGGTCGAACCCACACACTCTTGCGAGTACTGGATTTTGAGTCCAGCGCGTCTGCCAATTCCGCCA